>PBUF01000038.1 GCA_002727775.1 Gammaproteobacteria bacterium | reverse complement strand
AGAAATAATTGGTATCACGTGGTTTTGATGGACGGTAAAAATCGCGAAGTACGAAATCTCTTTGAGCACGTTGGGTTTTCGGTAAGTCGATTAAAACGGGTGCGGTTTGGTCCGCTGGTATTGCCATCTAGCCTAAAGGTGGGCCAGCATCTGGTCTTGTCTGAAGAAGACACGGAAGCGCTATGCGTGCTCTTTGGGATTGACTATAAATCTGGCGTGAGTTCGAAGAAAAGAAACAATGAAAAATCGAGCAAGTCGCTTTTGATCCCATACCCAGAGCTTAATTTTTAAGATCTAGTTCTGGTTTACCCATTCCTCTATGTTTATTGAGGCGCCGCTGCTGGGTAAAGAAATTGGGGCTTTATCGCCCTCTACCAGAGCAATAAATAGATCCAGAAAGTTTTCCGGAATTTTTAATTTTTCTGGGTCTTCCAACGGATAAGCTTCCTTTCGCATTTTCGTGCGAGTTGCCCCTGGGTTAACTGAATAAACTCTCACGCGCTTTGCCTCTTCAGTTTCATCTGCGAGGGTTTGAGTAAAACCTTCGATGGCGAACTTGGATGCCGAATATGCCCCCCAATAAGCNCTGCCTTTTCGTCCCACGCTAGAGGAAATGTTGATGACGCATGAGTCATCACCNGCNTCCAGGAGACTGAATAGACCTTTGGTTAGTACAAAAGGAGCGATGACGTTGATTTGAAAAACCTTGGCCCATTCAATTTCCGGATAATGAGCTATAGGAACGCGCGGTCCTAGCATCGAGGCGTTATTAATCAAAACGTCCAANGATCCATAGTTTTCAGTAATCAAATTCGNGAGGNTNGACACCATCTGGTTGTCAAGGACTTCCAAGTCGGNTGGAATNATNGTGGGCTTTGTGGNCGTATGNGTCGTTATCCAATCAAAACAANNTTCTAGTTTCGACCTTGTTTTCCCTAATAAGAGTATGTTTGCGCCGTANAAGGCGAAAGTCTTTGCNATGGATAGTCCNATTCCATCGCCTGCTCCGGTNACTAGGATATTTTTACCNTNAAGGGCTTTCCTTTNCGGTTTGTATCTCCAATTTTTAAGCTCGTTAGATAAATCAGGATATGTGCGTTCAATTTCTTCNGAGTCGTCTTCANACATCAGCTTTTCCTAGCATGTACAATGTAATTTGCTGAGACATTTTTATCGATCCGAGTTTTACGGGTAAACGGGTTGTAAGAAATTCCACTGATGTCGAGGAGCTTTAAATTGGCAATCCTCAGAGCGTTGGCTAGCTCTGAAGGTTTGATGAATTTTTGATATTCGTGTGTTCCTCTNGGTAGAATTTTCAATATCTCTTCCGCCCCAACAATNAACTTGAGGAAAGAAATAGGGTTTCGGTTTATCGTNGAAAAAAAGAGATGGCCTCCAGGTCTTGTCAAATCTGCACATGCACTTACGGTCGAGTTAAAATCNGTGACGTGTTCTAACANTTCCATGCANGTCAACACATCAAAGTGGTTTCGGTATTCCTTAGACAAGGTTTCCACGGTACTTAACCGGTAGTCGATTTCTAAATCCTGATCAATCGCGTGTAGCTGAGCAACCTTGAGAGGTTTGGGAGCGGCATCNATTCCAATTATTTCGTCGGNGTGNGCTTCTAAAGATTCGGTCAAGATNCCNCCGCCNCAGCCTACATCCAAAACCGCTGCTAGTGGTTTTCTTACCCTGCNTAAAATGTAANCTAAACGGCTTGGATTAATGTCATGAAGCGCTTTAAAGTCGCCGTTTGGGTCCCACCAAGTAGAAGCCATTTCATTGAATTTTTCAATTTCCTCAGGGTCCAAATTTTCCATTTCATTCACTATTTCGGGTCTACAAAACGAAGCTAGCTATTATGTTTTCGGTTTTGCCAATTTGACAGGTGTTTNTAAAGTAAAGAGGTGCCGGAAACAAANNCGTATTCTAATTGCGGCTGGNTGTTTCCGAACAANANTTCCGTTAGNGAGGGTGCNGGGAAAGTTGGAATCGAACTTCCTATATGNAAAGCTATTANATCTGCTNTTTTACCTGCTTCTATGCTTCCTATTTCACTGGCGAGTCCGAGNACTTTTGCGCCGCCTAAAGTNAAAGAATAAANAAGATCTTCTGTTTCGATCGTTATAGGCTCAGGTGACTGATGTTTCGACAGCAAGGCTGCTAAAAAGGCCGTATCTAACTGGCTTCCAAAGTNATTGGACGACGTGTAGTGAGTGCCNACTCCAACATCAAANTCTTCCTCCCAAAGTTCCTGCAGCGAATTACATCCCTGAGCATTTGCCATNATCAAGGAAGGACAATGAACGATCTTGNTAGCACTAGATTTTAGGATTGCTAGTTCTTCTTCATCNANTTTAATCAATGGAATGNATTGNAAGTTAGGACCAAGTAAANCGGACAGNTGATGTAGCNTGAGTGAAGAATTGGTTGAGCTATTCCGCGGATTTGAAGATTCAGCTCTCGTAGCATGAAACCCCTGTATTGGAGCGTTTACTTCATTCGCATACATGGCGATCACTTCAATAAAATCAGGTTTCATGAGNCATGGATTAGTNAGGCCGAAAGCAATATTAANTAAAGAGCTATTCTTATATTTATCANATAGCTCNAGGGTCTGGCGCAGACTTTGATTTTGCTGATCTTCNGNGCCTAAATCTTCCGTGATGAATGAAGACAACTGACTCCTGACCCCTCGNTTAGAACANTGTTCAGCCAGCTCCTCAATATTTGAATTTGAGGTTATACCGGCGAAAGTTGTTGTTCCCCTTTTGAGGAGTTCAGCAAGCGCACGGGCGTTGTTTATAGGTTTTTGTTCAGTTTTGATTAAGGATCGCACTTGATTAGTGTGATTAAAGGACAAAAACGTATTGTTGTGTGACAGCAGCGCAGAGGTGCTGGAAGCTGAAAAATCGATATGACAGTCAATTAACCCGGGCATAACCAG
Organism: Gammaproteobacteria bacterium; assembly: GCA_002727775.1. Classification (GTDB taxonomy): domain Bacteria; phylum Pseudomonadota; class Gammaproteobacteria; order Pseudomonadales; family Azotimanducaceae; genus UBA4421. The sequence goes on along the minus strand of PBUF01000038.1, from coordinate 7,445 downwards.
ATGATCCGGAAGATCCAGATTTTCTTGCGCGTAAAACTCGGATTTAACGGCTTTTGAATCCCCTAGCTCTATAATTAAACCTTTGTCGATGGCGATCGACTGGTCTTCTAGTAATGACATCTTGTCGTTTACGGGTAAACACAGCTTAGAATTGATCATCAGATCGCAGGACTTCATCTTCTGAGTATACAGAACTAATAACCATTAAAAGCACTGAATCGACCGATTAAAATATGATTTTTGCGAGGCCAAACGGCAAAGATATAGGACACTCAGGGTGGCTATCGTGATAGACTAGGTTTTTGCCGATAAGCTTTAAATATGTCCGAATTTGGGCCCACCCAGGACGATGATGTCCAGCTTGTAAATATTGAAGAGGAAATCAAGCAGTCCTATTTAGAGTACGCTATGGCTGTAATAGTTGGCCGAGCATTACCGGACGTCCGTGATGGCTTAAAGCCCGTTCATAAACGCGTGTTATATGCGATGAATGAATTAAACAACGTATATAACCGCCCTTATGTGAAGTCTGCTCGTGTNGTAGGAGAGGTGATTGGGAAATATCACCCTCATGGTGANGCTGCGGCTTACGAAACAATTGTGCGAATGGCTCAAGATTTCAACATGCGNTATATGCTTGTTGATGGTCAAGGTAATTTCGGTTCAATAGANCCAGACCCNCCTGCNGCTCAGCGGTACACAGAAGTCAGAATGACAAAAATTGCCAGTGCTTTATTGGAGGATCTAGANAAGGACACCGTTGATTTCGTCAACAACTACGATGACACGTTAACAATGCCATCGGTCCTGCCAACTCGAATTCCCAATCTATTGGTCAATGGTAGTGCNGGAATCGCGGTGGGTTTTGCTTCGAACATACCACCCCATAACATTGGCGAGGTACTTGATGCNTGTATTCATTTGCTTAACAACCCAGATGCCTCGGTTGAAGAAATAATAGGCTTTGTGCAAGGNCCCGATTTTCCGACNGGTGGAATTATAAATGGTAGGTCAGGAATAGTTCAGGGCTATAAAACTGGNCGAGGAAAAATCTATGTNAGAGGCCGAGCTTCAGTAGAGGTTGATAAGTCGGAAAAAGAAAGAATCATTATCACGGAGATTCCCTACCAGCTAAGAAAAAATGCGCTATTAGAAAAAATAGCGGAGCTCTTCAAAGAAAAAAAGATAGAAGGTATCACTGAGTTAAGAGATGAATCAGACAAGGATGGATTGAGAATAGTTGTTGAGCTCAGAAGAGGGGAATCAGGTGAAGTGGTNTTGAATAANTTGTATTCCCAAACCCAACTTCAATCCGTTTTNAGCATAAACAATATCGCGCTAGTTGANGGTCAACCGAAGCTTCTAAATCTCAAAGAAATGATTGAGGCTTTTGTAGAACATCGCAAAGAGGTAGTGACTAGGCGTACATTATATTTGTTGCGAAGGGCGCGCCAACGGGCCCACATACTAGAGGGACAGGCGGTTGCGTTAGCGAATATNGATGAAGTGATTGAACTAATTAAATCTTCTCCAACAGGTGCAGAAGCTCGAGAGNGGTTGATAGCAAAAACATGGCGAGCAGAAGATCTCAGGGCCCTCTTGGAGGAAGTNGGGCTTGATGCATCNAGGCCGGATGGTTTGTCGGATAAATTTGGATTCCAGGATGATGCCTACCAGTTAACGGAAGAACAAGCACAGGCCATATTGGAGATGAGACTCCAAAGACTCACTAGTATGGAACAAGATAAGCTCATCGAGGATTACCGAAANATTGTCGACGAGATTCGTGATCTCTTGGAGATATTGGGGTCGAGTGAGCGGCTGAGGTCAGTGGTAGGAGAGGAGCTTTTAGAGGTAAAGAAAGAGTATGGTGATGNAAGGAGAACCGAAATTGTTGAAAGCCAGTTGGATCTTTCGGACGAGGATCTAATTGCTGAAGAGGACCTCGTTCTAACAATTTCGCATCAAGGGTATGCTAAAACTCAACCTCTTGATACTTATCAATCTCAAAAGCGAGGAGGCAGGGGGAAAGCCGCTGCGGCCGTCAAGGATGAGGACTTTGTCGAACACTTGTTGTTTGCTAATTCCCACGCCACGGTCTTGTGTTTTTCCAATAAAGGAAAGGTGTACTGGTTAAAGGTGTACCAAATTCCTCAAGCGAGTAGGTCTGCGAAGGGACGGCCCATGGTTAATATTTTGCCGCTTGGGNGTGAAGAGAGAATAACCGCTGTATTGCCCATCGCTGAATTCACGANTAATCATTTTGTGTTTATGGCAACGGCGAATGGCACCGTCAAAAAAACTCCTCTTGAGCAGTTCTCTCGACCTAGAGCGAGCGGTTTGATAGCGCTGGATCTTGAAGAAGATAACTGGTTAGTGGGTGCAGCCATTACTGATGGAAAGAGTGATATTTTGCTTTGCTCTTCGTCTGGTAAAGCAGTGCGTTTTGCTGAATCGGACGTCCGATCGATGGGTAGAAGTGCAAAGGGCGTTAGAGGAATTAAGCTTGCTAAGGATCACGAAGTGATTTCTTTGAGCGTTCCTCAGGAAGGAGGGAGATTGTTGACTGCAAGTTCAAATGGCTTTGGTAAGTGCACGGAGCTGGTTGAATTTCCCACAAAGGGAAGAGGGGGGCAGGGTGTGATCGCAATGCAAACCAGCCAGAGAAATGGAGACCTGGTTGGAGCGGTGCAGGTCTTCGGGTCTGACGAAGTTATGCTTATAAGTAACTTGGGTACTTTGGTCAGAACTTCGGTAGATGAAATATCGGTATTGGGGCGCAACACACAGGGAGTTAAATTGATCAATCTAAAAGATGGAGAATCTCTAAACAGTGTTGAGCGAATATTCGATGAAGACGGAGAGTCTGATCCTGAAGCGTGAACCCCATTTAGCTCTTAGGTGAAGTAATATGACAAGGTCAATCAATTTTGCAGCAGGTCCTGCGACACTGCCAACAGAAGTGTTGGAGCGTGCTAAAGCCGAGCTTTTAGACTACCAGCATACTGGGATGTCCATCATGGAAATGAGCCACCGGGGAGACGAGTTTCGCGAAGTACTGACGAAGGCGGAATCCGACTTTAGATCATTGTTGGCGATCTCCGAAGACTATTATGTTCTTTTCTTGCAGGGAGGAGCGACTGCTCAGTTTGCTGCTGTGCCCTTGAATTTAGTAAGAGAACATAGAAATACGGATTATCTGGATACTGGGGCATGGTCGAGAAAAGCTATCAAGGAAGCTGGTGCTTTTTCTGATGTTCATACGGTCGCGACTAGCGAAGCAGATACTTATCATCACATACCCTCGGAAGATGAGTGGGATATAAGAACAGAAACATCCTATGTACATATTTGCTCAAATGAAACTATAGGCGGGTTACAGTTCAAACAGTTCCCAAAGCTAGAAGTTCCGTTGGTCGCAGACATGTCTTCAGATATCCTTTCTCGAGAGTTAGATATTGAGAATTTTGGAGCAATCTACGCGGGCGCTCAAAAGAATATTGGCCCAGCTGGTCTTGCAATTGTAGTTGTACGAAAAGATCTCCTAGGATTGAACGATAACTCTATCCCGTCTTTTTTAGACTATTCCTTGCAGGCCGAGGCCGATTCGATGTTAAACACTCCGCCCACCTTCACTATTTACTTAGCAGGATTGGTTTTTGACTGGCTGCGGAGTAAGGGCGGATTGGCAGAAATNGAGAAAGAAAACGAGTACAAGGCGGNTTTGATCTATGANGTTATCGAGNGAGGGGATTTTTATTCTTGTCCTGTCCATCGAGCTTTTCGGTCAACTATGAATATTCCTTTCCGATTGAAAGTTGAAGAGCTAGAGTCNGTGTTTTTGGAAAGCGCTGAGCATGCTGGTTTGTTCAATTTAAAGGGCCATAGAAGCGTTGGTGGTATGAGAGCGAGTATTTACAACGCTGTTCCTGTAAGCTGGGTAGAAGAGCTTGTCAAGTTTATGAACGACTTTGAGAATGAATACGGATAATGATCAGNTAGAGCCTATACGTAATCAAATTGACAAAATTGATTCCGAATTACTCGCCTTATTGAACCAACGCGCTGAATGTGCGATCGAGATTGGTAAACTAAAGATNAGTCAGGACCCCCAAGAAGACGTNAGTTTCTATAGGCCTGAGAGAGTAGAGCTAGTTCGAAAGCGGCTTGTTCAGGAAAACACCGGCCCTCTGCGACCNGAACATGTGAGCGCGATATTTAACGAGATAATGTCTAGCTGTTTAGGGCTGGAACAGAAAATTACGGTCGCATATCTNGGACCTCAAGGCACNTTTTCCGAGGCGGCAGTATTGAAACAGTTTGGTAACGCAATCGGAACCGAACCTGTNNTNTCTATTGATGAGGTTTTCCGAGCAGTAGAATCAGGATCAGCAAACTTTGGCGTTGTGCCCGTTGAAAATTCTACTGAAGGGATGGTTAGCCAGACGCTCGATTGCTTCGTAAGAAGCAACTTAAATATTTGCGCTGAAGTTGAGCTACCTATCAATCAATGTTTTTTAAGGAAACCTAATGCCAGTGAGGCGCTTAGAGAAATNGTGTCTCATGGCCAGAGTCTGGCTCAATGCAGNTCTTGGCTTGANAGTCATTACAGAGAAATACCAAGAAGNAGTGTTGCGAGCAATGCTGAGGCTGCGCGGCTTGCTTCGGAGGATAGTGGCGTCGCNGCAGTAGCNGGAGAGATAGCNGCGAATCAGTATGGTTTGTCGATTTTGACTCCAAACATTGAAGATAATCCTGNNAACAAAACGCGNTTTTTAGTTATAGGACGNCAANAAACTGGANCATCTGGTAACGATAAAACCNCNATATTGGTGGCNGTGAGNAATAAATCNGGTGCNTTATACGAGGTNTTAGAGCCTTTNAAAGACATGGCGATTGGACTTTCAAGAATAGAGACTCGTCCATCTGGTTCTGGTGATTGGTCTTATCTTTTTTTTATTGANTTCGATGGTCATGTTGAAGANCAAAAAGTGGATANAGTATTGGCAAAAGTTANAGAATTAACGCTTAGTCTAAAAGTCTTGGGTTCTTACCCAAGTGCAGCTGAATGACATTAAGAAATATNAATTCAGTTGTTGCTGGNTTAAGNCCTTACAAACCTGGAAANCCNATAGANGANCTAAGCCGTGAANTAGGNTTGACGGATATTGTTAAACTGGCCAGTAATGAAAACCCGCTGGGAGCCTCTGNGCAAGTAAANACNGCTTTGGTCTCGGCAGTTGATGAGCTTACAAGATATCCNGATGGCAGTGGTTTTGCNCTNAAGAAAGCTCTTTCCGAAAAACTGAAAGTNGAGCCNCATCAAATTACGNTAGGAAATGGATCTAANGATGTTTTGGACTTGATAGCTCGCGCNACTATAGANGGCGAGGCTGAGGGAATTATCTCAGAGCACAGNTTTGTTGTTTATGGTTTGTCNATTAAATATGCTGGCGGNANNNCAGTAGTTGTGCCCGCNTTAAATTATGGCTGTGACTTGCAAGCGATGGCGCGAGCTGTCACGGACAAGACTAGAGTCATATATATTGCGAACCCGAATAACCCAACAGGAACTTGGGTAACCAACCAAGAGCTGACGAGCTTTCTAGATTCCATTCCGCCAAGCGTTTGGGTTGTGTTAGACGAGGCATACTTTGAGTATGTAGATGATCCGGAGTATCCCCAAGGTTTGGAATTGCAAGCTAAGTATCCCAACTTAATTGTTACTCGTACTTTCTCTAAGGCATATGGATTGGCAGCACTCAGAGTCGGGTATTCGGTTTCGTCGTCAGAGTTTGCAGATNTTCTTAATAGAGTNAGACAGCCNTTCAACGTTAACTCTTTAGCATTAGAGGCTGCGCTTTCAGCATTAGGCGATCAAGAGTTCATTCGAGCNAGTGTNAGAGTGAACGATATGGGGATGGCTCAAATACGTTCTGGGCTAGACAANTTTAATCTAAAAGTTATTCCTTCNGTTGGNAATTTTGTTAGTTTTGATACAGGCCAATCTGAAATAGAGGTATTTAATCGATTACTTTCGAAGGGCGTAATCGTTCGCCCGATAGCTGAGTATGGATTACCAGGCTTCGTNAGAGTNACTGTTGGATTGGAGNCTGAAAATGCGCGCTTTCTGGAGGCATTGGGCGAGGTTTTATGAGGCAAATAGCCATCATAGGGGTTGGNTTCATTGGTGGTTGCCTGGCCAGTTCGATAAAAAAGTTAAAAATTTGCGATCGATTGGTTGGTATAGAGCAGAGTCCTGAGAATTGTGAATATATCCTGGGGAAAGGCCTTGTCGATGAAATAGTTGAAGAGGTGCCGGAGGATACAGAGNTAATTTTGATTGCGTTGCCTAACGATCAAGTCGCGGAGTGGGTGTGTAAGTTGGCGAANCACAAAGCTTTGATCCTGGATGTCGCGAGTGTAAAAGCCGAAATACTTAAGCGGGTTGAATCCGAGCTTGGAGAACTGCCGATCAACTACNTTCCGTGCCACCCTATTGCAGGNTCGGAAAAAACNGGACCGAAAACCTCCCATCCAGCATTGTTTGAAAANAGGCCTGTTGTGATCATACCTCATCAAAAACAGAGGNCTGGATCTNTAGAGCTCGTGACCAAGTTCTGGTCNGAGTTGAANTCAATATGNGTCGAACTAACNGCCGAGGAACATGACTTTATATTAGCCAAGACAAGCCATTTACCTCATGTTTTAGCCTATGCATTTATGTCGATGTTAAGTAGAGATGATCTTAGCTATTCGGGAAGTGGTTTAAACGATTTTACAAGGATTGCTGGAGCTAATCCTGAAATGTGGTGGGCGATTTTTAGCTTGAATGAANCAGGGNTAGCCAAAGCAATGGATAACTTTCAGCAAACNTTTAGCAAGTTAAGAAGTGCCATATTGAAAAGGGATCAGCAAACTGCGCTTGAAATCATGAATTCAGCATACGATAGAAGAAAGAGCATTTAGTTTGACCACTGAAGCAAAGGTGATCGCGATCGATGGTTCTAGTGCGTCAGGCAAAGGTACTTTAGCTAAAAGTATTGCTGAAAAACTAAATTGGCGAATTTTAGATTCTGGTTCAATCTATCGAGTAATAGGCTTAGTGGCAAAGCGGTATAACTTGCTTGAGAAAGAGCAATTATTGATTAAAAAGATTGGAGACATTGAAATTCAGTTTTTGAAGCATGGCTGTTTCGTAGATGATGAGGATGTAAGCGAACAGATACGGACAGAGGAGGTGGGGAAGTTAGCTTCGACTATTGCTGCGTATCCAAACCTCAGATCAGAGGTTTTAGACCTGCAGAGAGGGTTTAGGAAGGCCCCTGGTTTGGTGGCTGACGGTAGAGATATGGGAACCGTGGTGTTCCCTGAGGCAGAGGTTAAATTTTTTTTGGAAGCTTCCGCTGAAACTCGCGCCCAAAGACGTTATAACGAGTTGAAAA
>PBUF01000037.1 GCA_002727775.1 Gammaproteobacteria bacterium | reverse complement strand
ATGGAACAGGGAGCGCTCCTGGCTCTTCTCCGTCAAACTGTCCAGACTGTGGTGGGACTGGTCAAATCAGAGTTTCCCAGGGATTTTTCTCCCTTCAACAAACATGTCCAAGGTGCAGGGGACAAGGAAGAATCATTACGGATCCCTGTCGTTCCTGCGGAGGTAGTGGCCGCGTTGAAAAAAGCAAGACTTTGTCGGTTAAGGTTCCTGCTGGTGTCGATAATGGGGACCGCATTAGGTTAACCGGTGAAGGAGAAGCTGGCCTCAGGGGAGGTCCTCCTGGCGACTTGTATGTTCAAGTTGATGTAAAAGATCACCCTATTTTTGTCCGAGACGGTAGGCATTTGTATTGTGAGGTGCCAATATCGTTTCCAGATGCCGCGTTAGGCGGCCAGATGGAGGTTCCGACCCTAGACGGTAGGGTTAATTTAAAGATTCCGAAAGAGACCCAAACGGGGAAGGTTTTCAGATTAAGAGGCAAGGGAGTGACTCAGGTTAGGGGAGGAGGCGTTGGCGATCTGCTGTGTAAAGTGCAGATTGAAACTCCAGTTGAGCTTACGCAGCAACAAAAAGAGTTGTTAGAGAAGTTCAAGGAGAGCTTGGGAGAAAATGAAAAACACTCTCCAAAGGAAAGATCGTGGTTCAGTGGTGTTAAAAGCTTTTTTGAAGGTCTCTAAGAGCGATTTGGGGATAATTATTTGTTACGTCTAGGAATATCAGGTGTGGCTGGCAAGATGGGTAGGGCTCTTGTTCAAGCAATTTTTGAGACAAAGGATCTCCGCCTTGGAGCAGCGTTTGAGAGTGCTTCGAGTCCAGTCATTGGCATGGACGCGGGGGAGTTTGCAGGTGTAGGTAAGCTTGATGTGAAGGTTGGAGAATTGAAAAATGGAAATCTCAGCCCGACAGATATCATCATAGATTTTTCCATACCCGAGGCGACCTTGGCTTTGGCTGAGATATGCAAAAGTCAGGACAAGGGTATGGTGATTGGCACGACAGGTTTTGAAAAAGATCAGNTTNGNTATCTTGAAGAGTGCAGCGCTANCATTCCTATATTTNTGTCCCCAAATATGAGTGTNGGAGTGAATGTCTTGTTTAAGCTTGTNCGCATGGCTTCTGAAGCCTTTGGCGAAGAAGTGGACTGTGAAATCTTNGAGGCNCATCATTCGCAAAAANTNGATGCGCCTTCTGGNACNGCNGTCAGGATCGGCGAAATACTTGCCGACANTCGCTCGGTAGATATAAAAAATGTCGGNAAATANGGNCGGGAAGGCCTAGTTGGTAAGCGGACGCAGCAAGAAATAGGCTTTTCGTCGATTCGTGGAGGAGATATTGTCGGTGACCACACGGTGTTTTTTATTGGGGAGGGGGAACGAGTAGAAATAACNCACCGAGCTCAAAGTCGCGTTAATTTNGCTCAGGGCGCGATAAGAGCNGCGCGATTTTTGTCGGATAAAAAGAACGGGCTGTATGACATGGAGCAATTNCTAGAATTNTCATAAATTCTAATTTTTCGTTTCATTTATCCGTCGTTTTAGTAAACTACTATTCCCAAGTTCTTGGGAAGACTAACTCACGTTTNAAAGGCTTAGGCGGCAAGGAAAGTTACTCGTGTAATTTGATTTTCTGGCAGCGCCTTCCACGATGTGCATGATATGAAGGAATTTTTTTGACATCTGCAGTATTAGCTTTGGAAGATGGGAGCTTCTTTCGAGGTGATTCAGTTGGCGCTANCGGAGTGGGGGTGGGTGAGGTTGTTTTCAATACCTCCATGACAGGCTATCAAGAAATAATTACTGATCCCTCTTATTGCCGACAAATTATTACCTTCACTTACCCTCATATTGGGAATACTGGCGTTAACCTAGAAGACGTCGAATCAAATGAAATCTGGAGTTCGGGTATTGTCTTAAAGAATTACCCTCGTCGAGAAAGCAGTTGGCGATATCAGAATGGGCTAGGAGAGTANTTAAAGGAAAAAGGTATAGTCGCCATCGCGGGAGTGGATACCAGGNGGTTAACCCGAATACTCAGAGCTAAGGGAAGTTTGTCTGGTTGTATCATAGCTGGATCTGCAGCTACTGATTCTGATATTGAAAACAAGGCGCTGAAANAGGCAAAAGGATTCGAGGGTTTNCAGGGTATGGATCTGGCTAAGATCGTGACCCAACCAGCGAGAGATTGGACTCAATCAAGATGGTCAATAACCGATGGTTATGGTCAACAAACCGAAACCAAATTCAAAGTGGTGGCTTATGATTTTGGCATCAAAAACAACATACTGCGATTATTAGCGGAAAAAGGATGTGACCTTTCGATAGTGCCGGCGCAAACTTCCGCAGATGAAGCACTAAAGTTAAAACCGGATGGAATTTTTCTCTCGAATGGTCCAGGAGATCCTGAGCCTTGTGACTATGCTATAGGTGCAATCCGAAAATTTTTTGAAGCCGAAATTCCAGTATTTGGTATTTGTCTGGGACACCAATTGCTTTCTTTAGCCAGCGGCGCTAAGTCCTTAAAAATGGATCATGGCCATCATGGGGCTAACCATCCGGTTAAGGATCTTGAGACTGAAGCGGTTGTGATTACTAGTCAAAATCACGGTTTCGCTATCGACGAATCTACTTTACCTGAAAACTTAGAGTGCACGCACAGGTCATTGTTTGATGGGACCGTCCAAGGGGTTCGGAGACTTGATCTGCCTGTTTTCGGTTTTCAAGGTCATCCAGAAGCTAGCCCTGGTCCGCAAGATTGCGAGTATTTGTTTGACCGATTTATCGATTTGATGAATGAGAACCGCAATGCCTAAAAGAGATGATATTAGATCAATACTTGTGATCGGCGCGGGCCCTATAGTTATCGGTCAAGCGTGTGAATTTGACTATTCTGGAGCGCAGGCTTGTAAAGCCCTCAAGGATGAGGGCTATCGTGTGATTTTGGTTAATTCGAATCCAGCAACGATTATGACTGACCCATCGTTAGCCGATGCCACTTATATTGAGCCAATAGAGTGGCGCACGGTTTCGTTAATTATTGAGAAAGAAAGGCCAGATGCCTTACTGCCTACGATGGGCGGACAGACGGCTCTCAATTGCGCGTTAGACCTTGCTAGAGAAGGTGTACTTCAACAGTTTGATGTTGAATTAATTGGTGCAAAAAAGGAGTCCATTGATAAAGCGGAAGACCGAGAGAAGTTTGACCAAGCAATGAAAAATATTGGACTCGAGACTCCTAGGTCTTCGATAGCTCATAGTTTAGAAGAAGCATTTCAGGTTCAAGCCGGGCTCGGATTCCCTTGTATTATTAGACCCTCTTTTACGTTGGGTGGTAGTGGAGGAGGAATCGCATACAACCAAGAGGAATTCAAAGAAATATGTGAACGAGGATTGGATTTGTCTCCAACTAAAGAGTTGTTGATTGATGAATCGCTGCTTGGCTGGAAGGAATTTGAAATGGAAGTGGTTCGTGATTGCGTCGACAATTGCATCATCATATGTTCCATCGAAAATGTTGATCCAATGGGNGTGCATACNGGAGACAGCATAACGGTAGCTCCTGCTCAAACGCTCACCGATAAGGAATATCAATTACTAAGGAATCACTCGATAGCAGTTCTGCGAGAGATTGGTGTGGACACAGGAGGGTCGAACGTCCAGTTTGCTATTGATCCGAGATCGGGCCGCATAGTAGTCATCGAAATGAATCCACGAGTTTCTCGGTCTTCTGCTTTAGCGTCAAAGGCTACCGGATTCCCGATTGCAAAGATCGCGGCAAAACTGGCGATCGGGTATACACTAGATGAATTAAAAAATGATATTACCGATGGTGCGACCCCGGCATCGTTTGAGCCGAGTATTGACTATGTGGTGACCAAAATTCCTAGGTTCACCTTTGAGAAATTCCCCCAAGCTGATGCCACTTTAACAACACAGATGAAGTCTGTGGGAGAGGTTATGGCTATTGGTCGAACCTTCCAGGAGTCTCTTCAAAAGGCGATTCGAGGACTAGAAATTGGCAAGCACGGCTTTGAGCCAATTAACGATCCAGAAAACTCAAGTTGGGAGATCAACTTAAAGCGCCAACTGAATAACCCTAATCCCGAGCGAATTTGGTATGTGGCAGATGCGTTTAGAGCGGGAAAATCGGTTGATGAGGTTTACCTCGAAACAAACATAGACCCATGGTTTCTTGCCGAAATAGAGGACCTGGTCTTGGAAGAACTGGGGTTGTCAGGTAAAAAATTGACCGANCTAGANTTTGATTCAATGTTGTCTCTAAAACGTAAAGGATTCGCTGATCGAAGGTTAGCTGATTTGCTCTCGGTAAGTGAAAAAGACATTAGAGATTANAGGCNTNAGCTGGGGNTTTCCCCAGTTTTTAAAAGAGTAGACACCTGTGCTGCTGAATTTCCAACTTCNACCGCTTACTTGTATTCGACCTATGAAGAAGAATGTGAAGCAAACCCTTCAGGGAAAGAGAAAATNATGGTGTTAGGCGGTGGCCCCAATCGAATTGGTCAGGGTATAGAGTTCGATTATTGCTGTGTTCACGCTGCGCTGGCTATGCGAGAGGATGGTTATGAAACCATCATGGTCAATTGTAATCCCGAGACAGTGTCGACGGACTACGATACATCCGATCGGCTCTACTTTGAACCTCTCACAATCGAGGATGTTCTTGAGATAGTTAGGATAGAAAATCCTCTGGGCGTAATAGTGCAATTTGGAGGTCAAACGCCTCTCAAATTGGCGAATGAACTCCAAGAAGAAGGTGTTCCCATTATCGGCACTCCAACTTCTTCGATCGATAAGGCTGAAGATCGAGAACAGTTCCAGCAATTGGTTAATGACTTAGATTTGATGCAACCTTCTAATGCGGTGGCGGCCAATGTTGAAGAAGGGTTGCAAAGGGCTGAGAAAATTGGATATCCGATAGTTGTTAGGCCCTCTTATGTTCTTGGTGGCAGGGCGATGGAGATTGTTTATGATCAGAAAGAGCTAGGTCGATATCTCCAAAATGCAGTGGATGTCTCGAATGAGTCGCCGGTGTTGTTGGATAGGTTTTTGGATGATGCGATTGAGATTGACATTGACGCTATCTCGGATGGGGAAAAAGTCGTGATTGGTGCCATTATGCAACATATTGAGCAAGCTGGCGTTCACTCTGGTGATTCTGCCTGTTCATTGCCNCCCTATTCCCTCGAGGAAANTGTGCTGGATACCGTTAGAAAGCAGATCAAAGANATAGCTCTGGAATTGGGAGTTATCGGGTTAATGAACGTTCAAATGGCCATAAAGGGTGACTCGATTTATTTGATTGAGGTAAATCCAAGGGCTTCAAGGACGGTTCCATTTGTTTCTAAATGCATAGGGTATTCTTTGGCTAAAATCGCCGCGAGGTGTATGGCAGGCCGTTCTTTAGAAGAGCAAGGGATCGTAGAAGAGATAATCCCAGAAAAGATACATGTGAAAGAGGCGGTTTTCCCTTTTAACAAGTTTCCGGGAGTTGATCCGATCTTGGGTCCNGAGATGAAGTCTACCGGCGAAGTGATGGGCACGGGTGACTCGTTTGGAAGTGCTTTTGCGAAGGCTGTNTTAGCNGCAGGNGATTCNTTNCCCATGAATGGTGGCCGGGCTTTTTTNAGNGTTAAGGANATCGATAAAAGAGANTTNCCTGAATTGGGGAAGAGACTGGTTGATCTAGGTTTTTCTTTGGTNGCTACTGGCGGNACNCAAAAGATGCTCGAATCAGCAGGTNTGGAGTGNGAAAAGATCAACAAGGTTGGGGAAGGAAGACCAGACGTATCAGANNTATTAAAAAATGAGCAAATAGACTTGGTCATTAATACGACAGAAGGGAGGCAATCNATAGAGGACTCTGCGATTATTCGANGAGTGGCCTTGCAAAAGAAAGTTTACTATTCNACAACATTGGCCGGAGGTCTTGCTGCGTGTATTGCTATGAGCGAAGTAGATTCGGTTGGAGTTTCAAGTCTTCAAGAGATNCATAAAACCGTTGCGGAGTCACTTAAACATGGCTAATCCAATGACAGTTGAAGGGGAAAAACGACTCAGAGAGGAGTTGGCNCATCGTAAAGGNGAGTTGCGAAAAGAGATAGTTGAGGCGATTTCAGAAGCAAGAGCGCATGGCGACNTGAAGGAAAATGCNGAATANCATGCNGCTAGGGAGCAACANTCCTTTAATGAAGGNCGTATTCTCGAAATAGAGGGNAAATTGGCTGATGCTCAAATTGTAGATGTGTCNAAGTTGTCTCCAAGTGACAAGGTCATCTTTGGATCNACGATTCATTTGTGGGATGTCGAAGNAGAAAAGGAGATTTTTTATAAGATCGTTGGAGAAGATGAGGCAGATTTGAAAGACAATAAGATTTCGGTAATGTCGCCAATCGCAAGGGCCCTTATTGGTAAAGCTGTAGATGATAGTGTGATCGTATCCACACCATCTGGGGATAATGAATACGAGATTGTTAAGGTAGAATACAAGTAATTCCAAAAGCCCCAGGTGAATTTAGAAGGAGTACCGTAAAAGATTTGATAATTTAGGATTTGGTGTCGGGTTCGGTTTATACAACACTACGCACTTACCAATTGTTTGTATAAGGGATGCCTCGACAGAATCAGAAATTCGTACCGCCACATCTTGTCTTTTTTCTTTCTCGGCAATGTCAATTTTGATTTTTATCAATTCGTGGTCTGTAAGTGCCCGTGCAACTTCGTTGGACACGCCATCGGTGATTTTCAAATCGGCTATGGTGACGACAGGTCTAAGGTGATGCGCTATCTTGCGTAGCTGCTTTCTTTGCTTACTGCCTAGTAGGTCGTTAATCTTCATAACTCGGAATAATACATTGATTTGAAACATGGCTAAACGATCTAGATCCAGCCAACATTGGCTAGAAAGACAGGAGAAAGATCAGTATTCAAAAAAAGCTCGCTCTCAAGGGCACCCATCGAGAGCACTCTATAAGTTGGAGCAATTAGATGAACGGTTTAGGCTGTTTTTCGAAGCGAGGTATGTTTTGGAGTTGGGGGGCGCGCCGGGAGGATGGACCCAATATGTAGAGCAAGAGATCCCCCATAATGGAAGGTTAATTACAGTGGATCCGTTAGATGTAAAAACTGGTCAGAAATCAATTCATATATGTGGTTTGGTGGGCTCGGATCTTGTGAATCGCAGGATTGCCGAAATTCTTAACGGAACTAAAGTTGACGTTGTAATATCTGATATGGCCCCCAATATATCGGGAGTAAAGGAGCGTGATCGAGCCGAAAGCTTGAGGCTTAATTTACTGACAGTCGATATGGCTAAAACATACTTAAAGAAGAAGGGGGTTGTAGTAATGAAAACTTTTCAAAATCCTCAGGTGGCGAATTTAGTAGAAGAAATCAAGAATTCTTTTAGTAGTGTGCGTATAGTTAAACCTGCGGCTTCGAGGAAGGAGTCGAGCGAA
>PBUF01000036.1 GCA_002727775.1 Gammaproteobacteria bacterium | reverse complement strand
GACATAAAAAACGGTTGGGTACGAGGTAAGGCAGGAATCGTCCAGCGCTCATCTAAATGAGCAACCTTTCGAGAAACATAAGCGTTGATAACTCTTTCGTTGTCCCGCTGGGGCATAGCTACCTGAGACCACGGCAAAAAAAGCTCTGCACTCCAACCTGTCTGAGTAACCTGCGTTTCACCTATCCACGCGCCGTCCCAATCTTCACTAAACTCGCGTTCCGGAAGAACTGTGCCGTCAGTCTGATTACCACCCAAGGCCAAATTCATCCAATACCCGTATCTGCCTTCACCTGAAGTGTCCAACGTAATACTGACAGCATCCCTATTTAACCAACCGTTGTCCCGGCCAGAATATCGTTTAACCAAGGTCTCCTTAGGCTGTTCCATATCAAAGGCAACATACAAACCGATGTCATTGTAAAAAGCTTTTACCGTCGTACGATACTTCGGTTTTTCCAGCGTATCAGGTTCACTAACCACAAATTGTTCGACGCCCGGCAACTCTCGCCAAGCAGCCTCATCCAGCCTTCCATCTATTTTTACATCGGAATCCGCATTCATTACCCGAATCAGTTTGATCGGCTTTCCTTTTTCAAGATTAACCACCGTTGATGCTTTCGAAATCTCATAAGCTTCTTCCTCGAACTCTTCGTATTCGCCCTTATCCAAAAGNGCCAGCGCGACTTGATCAAAAGTCTGCAGATCGAGGTTGATAGCGCCCCGCCTTAGCTTGTTGAGTTGGTAACCTGAAGGAGGTTCNANAGNNNTCGTATCATCCTCATCCGATCTGTCNTGCTTGAGTTCTTTTACACTCGAATCNTCAAAAGGAATATCAAGATCTAAATCCAAATCNTATTTTGACTTATANNTTTCTANNTCNCTATATANNTCATCCGAAATGTCTTCGTTAACATCNGNCTGAGTACGAGTCANACCTCCCCTNTCAACCCAGATCCAGGCAGTGTCCAATCCTTGTAATTTAATGGTGTCTAGATTTGATTGAGCANCCGCTTTACTAGAATAAGGACCCAGAGCAACTCGGTAAAAAAATCCACGATTAGTATTGGATCCCACTACAGAAAAATCACCTGAATAGCGTCCACGATAAACGGCAGCCGTCTCGGCGGCCTTTGATTCAGTCTTAAAACTACCTACGGAAATCCAAAATACTGAGTCAGCCCCNACAACAGNGAAGGGCGCGGCGAAAAGAAACAAAAAGCCNACAAACCGCATAATTCGACGCATTACTTTATTTTAAATATCACCAGAAATTGATNGGTTCAAAAAAAATGACTCGCCAAACCTTGGATTGAATNAACAAAAACCTATTGACCAGTTATCCCTCTNTACAGANNGAAATTCTATCAGGCGGGCGAAGTTTGCGCCATTTTATTANCCTGCCAGGAACTGAATCATGATGCCCGCNGCAATCGCCGAACCAATGACACCAGCCACATTCGGTCCCATTGCATGCATCAAGAGAATATTTTGCGGGTTTTCCTCCAGTCCTACTTTGTTAACAACTCNNGCGGCCATCGGNACNGCCGAGACACCAGCCGCCCCAATTAGNGGGTTAATCGGACTCGAGCTCAACCGATTCATTAATTTTGCCATCAGCACACCACTAGCAGTACCAATTGCAAATGCGACCGCGCCGAGCGACAAGATTCCTAACGTATTCAGGTTCAAGAAACTCTCTGCGCTGAGTTTAGAGCCCACCGCCAAGCCCAGAAATATCGTGACAATATCGATCAAAGAGCCCTGAACAGTTTTCGATAGTCGATCAACGACACCACACTCTCTCATCAAATTTCCAAAACAAAACATCCCAAGCAAGGGCGCAGCAGAAGGCAAAAACAAGGCTACCAATATTAGAAGCATTAACGGAAATATGATTTTCTCCAGTTTCGAGACCTGCCTTAACTGAACCATNCTGATCGATCTTTCAGATTGACTCGTCAAAGCCTTNATTATNGGAGGCTGAATAATCGGAACTAACGCCATGTAAGAATAAGCTGCCACCGCTATGGCACCAAGGAGTTGAGGCGCGAGAATGCTTGAAACATAAATTGCTGTNGGACCNTCTGCNCCACCAATAATACCAATCGCGGCGGCTTCCCGAATNGTAAAATCGAACACGCCTAGTTGTGACAANCCAACAGCACCAAGGAGTGTCGCAAAAATACCGAACTGAGCGGCGGCNNCCAANAANAGCGTTTTAGGNTTTGCTAANAGCGGCCCNAANTCGGTCAAGGCGCCGACCCCCATAAATATAATCAAAGGGAAAGCNCCNGTCTCCAGTCCAAGNACATANANTAGATGAAGAAGACCGTCTCCGGTGGCAATTTCTNCACCAGGAATATTNCTAAGTAGCCCGCCAAAGCCGATGGTAACCAAGAGCAAAGGCTCGAACTTTTTTACTATNGCCAGATAAAGCAAACCAAGACAAACAAGAATCATCACGATTTGGCCTATCCCTATCTGGGCCACTCCCGATCCCTGCCAAAGCTCCTGCAACATACTCATTGGTTTAACTTAGTCAATGGAAAACAAAAGATCGCCCACCTCAACAGTGTCGCCTTCATTTACAAACACACTAGATACAGACCCGCTCTTTGGAGCGTTGACCTCGGTTTCCATTTTCATCGCCTCAAGAACAATCACCGCCTGGCCCTGCTCTACAACAGAGCCCACAGGCAACAAAACCTTAAACACATTGCCGGCTAAACTTGAGCTGACGCCACCTCCNCNACNAGACAAGCTCTCCGGAACNGAGTTTCTNACCGACAAANCAGATTGAACNTGCCCTGCATCNCTNACTTCGACGCGATAACTCCGACCATCCACCTTCACGTCATACAGGTGGTGCGCGNTTCCNGNGCTGGAAGGCTCACTATNCNCTGGGGTGANTTCTTNAGATTCNATCCCGGGNGCCGGTTCAAAAAACGATGCNTCCCCTCGATTTTCNAGAAAACTCAANCCGACTTGCGGGAACAANGCATAAGTCAATACATCGTCGATTGTATCTCGGGCGAGGTTTATATTTTTTTCCTTCGCCAATTTTGAAAGCTCCATAGTCAAACTCTCGACTTCAGGATCGATCAAATCAGCAGGCCTACACGTTATGGGGTCTGCTCCTTCAAGGACCCTAGACTGAAGGTCACTGTCTAACGGAGCCGGAGTTAACCCGTACTCGCCCTTCAGAACTCCAGCGGTTTCCCTAGTAATATTTTTGTAGCGCTCGCCCATCAGCACGTTTATGACCGCCTGACTGCCTACGATCTGTGAGGTCGGAGTAACTAAGGGAATGTAGCCAAGCTCTTCTCGGACTTTGGGAATCTCTTCAAGTACGTCGTCGAGCCGTTCGGTCGCGTTCTGTTCGCGGAGCTGATTTTCCAAGTTGGTCAACATTCCGCCAGGCACCTGGGCGACCAATATTCTAGAGTCCACACCTCTCAACGATCCTTCGAATTTGGCGTATTTTTTTCTTACCTCTCGAAAGTAGCTTGCGATCTCTTCCAACAGGGCAATGTCCAGGCCCGTAGCACGCTCGGAGTCCTGCAATATCGCTACCAGTGATTCTGTCGCGGAGTGTCCATAAGTCATGCTCATCGAGGATATCGAAGTGTCGACGTTGTCGATTCCTGCCTCTATCGCCTTAACATACGTTGCTGTCGACATCCCTGTCGTCGCGTGACACTGCATATGGATAGGTATATCTAAAGAAGCTTTCAGGCGACTGACTAACTCGAACCCCACATAAGGTTTAAGCAGACCGGCCATATCCTTTATACACAGACTGTGCGCGCCCATGTCCTCTATCTGCTTAGCTAGATCAACCCAAAGGTCTATCGTATGTACGGGGCTTACCGTATAAGAAATAGTGCCCTGGGCATGCTTGTCCACATCCACCGTGGCCTTGATAGCAGTACTTAAATTGCGCACGTCATTCATCGCATCAAATATCCGAAAGACATCGACGCCGTTCACGGCAGAGCGCTCGACGAACTTCTCGACAACGTCGTCAGCATAGTGTCGGTAACCCAGTATGTTCTGTCCCCTGAGCAACATTTGCTGGGGCGTCTTCGGCATGGCTTTCTTGAGTTCTCGAATTCTTTCCCAGGGATCCTCTCCTAGGTAGCGAATACACGCGTCAAAGGTCGCGCCACCCCATGACTCCATAGACCAAAAACCCACCCGGTCGAGCTTCTCAGCGATGGGTAACATATCTTCAATTCGCATTCTCGTGGCGAGCAGACTCTGATGTCCATCTCGCAACACCAGCTCTGTAATCCCTAATTTGTTGTCCACTTCCCTCTAATTCCGTTTTATTTATTTCTGTGGGCTGTAACGGCGGCGCTGATGACCGCCGCCAGGTTATTTCGATCCAGATCAACAGTGTCTTGTGGCGGCATTATTCGATGAACTAATCTCGACATCATGGTCGAGAAAAACACNAAAAGCGNCAGGAAANAAAANACCGTNCCCATNCCGATNAGCATGANCTCCAANCCAGCAAGTACTAGATCCGACAAGTTATTCCCTCATTAATAGTTAANTCGACTAAGAACTTAGAGTCTAAGCAAAGTTATTTGCCCTGCCAATNAATCNAAGAACAAGTGCAAACAAAANGTCAGTTCCATNAAAGCGGTCGCGGTAGCACTAGNAACAGATTTTATACCNGCTATTCCCCGAGAAGCTGTATGTTGCCAGGCTCCTTGAGAGNCTTCGCTTCCGAAAGATCCATCACCTGATCCATATGCTTTTGCAAGCCCTCGTAATCACCATCTGGGCCCAAGCTAACACCCCTGTTAGCTACTATNTCAGACCGNAGATANCGTCCACTCAGNCTATGCATCACCACACCNGTCGGNGCATCCTCGCTTGCCAAATGAAGCGCCACAGGAGAAACCAACTTCGGATGGGAGGACGGCCTGGGGTTATCGGGGTCTATCCCATACTCTTCGTCCAATGCAGTCATCCTGGTGTCAGCACCCGGCGACAAACAGTTCACGCGAATGCCATGAGATCTCCCCTCTAANGCGAGAACGTTCATAAGACCGAGCATTCCCATCTTGGCGGCGCCATACGCGCTCTGACCAAACTGTCCAAAAATNCCNGAAACCGACGTCGTCANCACTATNCGNCCGTAGTTTTTCTCATACATAATCGGCCAGGCAGCATGANTTACNTANGCCGTACCCAATAAATGCACTTGCACCACCAATTGAAAATCTTCGAGGGTGGTATTTTTAAAAGTGCGATTGCGTAAAATTCCAGCATTGTTAATCAGAATGTCCACGGTGCCAAACTCATCGACCGCTTGCTGAACTATAGCCTTTGCGCTTTCGGGCTCGGCGACCGAATCATANTTGGCAACCGCGTNACCTCCGAGCTCTNTNATCTCATCNACGACCTGATCAGCNAAACNGCTACCNCCCTCTCCCCTGACGTCAGAACCTAAATCGTTNACCANAACTCTCGCCCCGCGCCTNGCAAAAGCAAGCGCNTGCTCCCTNCCTATACCGCCNCCGGCACCGGTCACAATCACGACCTTGTCTTCAAACTCGCTCATTTAGTCTGGCTAAGNCCCGCCATAGAGCCCTCTTCTCTCCAGGCCTTGGTAATCCTGAAATACGGCCTCGATCCTTTNCCGTAAGGGCCGTTCTGCACGCTCTTTGGNTTGGGCTGNCCTTCATTATTGTAGTAGCCAGGCGTGCAAGCCTCCTGGAAGTCGGCCCCAAAACGAGCCACAGAGATGATGTGTTCTACCCATTCGTCTTCTGCGTCTTTTGTCGCTTCGACCGCACGAATTCCATCTTGTTTACACTGATCAAGGATGTAACCAATATGCTGGGCGGTCTCGTCCATCGCATGAGGAAAATTAGTTGTGAATCCTGCCTGAGAGTTGCTGATAATGAACAGGTTGGGGAATCCATGCGTATGAATCCCGTGCAACGTTCGCATACCATCGGACCATTTCTCTTCGAGACTTACACCCTCCCGTCCAATGACATTATAGCCAGCTCGCCGAGTGTAGCCTGTACCGACTTCGAATCCTGTGGCAAAAATAATGCAGTCGACCTCGTACTCGACTCCGTTGGCCACCACGCCTTTTTCCGTAATCCTTTCCACGCCTTTGCCATCTGTATCAACTAGGCTGACACTTTCTCGGTTGAATGTCTGCAAATAGCTGTCGTGAAAACACGGCCTCTTACAAAATTGTCGGTACCACGGTTTTAGCGACTCCGCCGTCTCTTTATCGTCAACTAATGTTTCTGCGCGAGACCGGATCTGCTCCATCTTCTGAAAGTCGGCCAACTCCATAAGCTTTGGAACCTCTTCCCAGTTGGTATCTTTTCCTCGGTAGTTCGCCATTGATATCAGATTTCTGATGATTTCGGTCCAGCCATCCTTGACAAGATCTTCTTCCACAACGCCGCCCGAGCACAAAATATTGAAATTCTCCATTCGCTCTTTCTGCCAGCCTGGCTCTAAGCTGGCAGCCCATTCAGGATCGGTAGGTCTGTTGTCTCTCCTGTCTATTGAGGATGGGGTACGCTGAAAAACGTGGAGTGATTTCGCAGATTCGCCAACGTGTGGGACGCACTGCACCGCTGTAGCTCCAGTACCGATTACGGCAACACGTTTATCGGCCAATTTATTCAAATTGCCATGAGAGTCTCCGCCCGTATAGGAATAATCCCAGCGGCTCGTATGGAACGTGTGGCCCTTAAAATCGTTCAACCCCTCTATTCCGGGTAGCTTGGCCTTGTTAAGAGGGCCGTTAGACATCACCACGAATGTGGCCTTCATTTCATCATCGTGATTTGTGCGGATAAGCCACTTCTGCTCATTGTCCAACCATTCCAGGCCAGTTACCTCGGTCTGAAAGCAAACGTCTCGATAAAGATCAAATTTCTCAGCGATGTTGCGGCTGTGAGCCAATATCTCGGGTGCGTGCGCGTACTTTTGCGTGGGCACATAGCCTACCTCCTCTAGGAGCGGCAAATAGATGTAGGCTTCGGTGTCGCAAGCCGCGCCAGGGTACCTGTTCCAGTACCAAGTCCCGCCAAAGTCGCCTCCCCTCTCNATGATGCGGATACTCTCATANCCGAGTTCCCGGAATCTGGAACCGCTAATCAACCCCCCAAAGCCCCCACCGATAATGACTATCTCAACNTCNTCCTTTAACGGCTCACGNTTTATCGCGTTATCTATGTATGGGTCGTCAGTNTAATGATCGAACTCACCGCTCATCTCCTGATACTGAGAATTACCATCGCTTCGCAGGCGNTTGTCCCGTTCNAACCTNTATTTTTCTCTCAGAGCGTCTGGATCGAAATCCAGCTCGTTTGCTGTGCTGTCCTGCGTGCTCATACATAATCTCCCCTGCGGTTTCAGAGAAAGTTTAACTTGATTTTAAACTGAAAAAAATCAATTCACNGTGCTCCTGAATTTCCTGTTTCTCNTCGACTCCCTGAGAAACCAGAATTTTTCAAATTCTGCTTGGTTTAAANNNCATCATGTATANANCTATANTACCAACTNAACAATTCAGAAAGAGGTGGAGAGCAAATGTTCAATCGGTTTTCATTGGTAACTGTGATCCTGGCTATATCCAGCTGGTCGCTGGCAGGGCATCACGAAGAAAAAAAATCCTTAAGCCANGCTTCAGCTGAGTGGCAAATTGAAGCTTACACTTCTGCAGCACCNGACTATCTCGGCGATTTTGCTACTGTGATTGGCGGAAACGGTGAAATTCTNCGCCAAGGCACCAACGGCTGGACATGCCAATCAGCAAACCCGAGACCATTTCCAGAAGAGGGCTGGTCTAGCGCACATGATGCCATGCCCGCATGCTTTGATTCCGAAGGCGCCAAGTGGATGTCTGCATTCATGGCAGGGGAAAAGCCTGACATGGAGAGAGACACATACATGTGGATGCTGCACGGCGACGTGGGCGAGGACAACACGACCGCCGGCGTACTNAACAAAGCCGACTCCGCTCCAGGTCAGTGGATCGAGTCTGGNCCTCATCTCATGCTAATGCCAAAAGACCCAGACTCTCTGAAAAACTTTTCGGATGATTTTACGACAGGCGCGCCCTACGTNATGTTTCCGGGCACCCAAGGGGCACACCTGATGATTCCACTAGAGGGGTACTATAAGTACCAACCTGAGTCGCGACCGGCTAAGTGATCCAACCGTATCCTTAGCCNGGACTCNCGAGAGCACTAATCAGATTCTATAATTGTCCACTTGAATCTCCTCTCCCAGATTCGCGTAGTCACCCGCCGCTCTCTTTGAGCGGTATTCACCCCAATTTAGAGTCCTGTACCTAGGCTTGTCNCCCAGCAACGGCGAACAATTCGTACTGAAAACTGGGTTCATAAAAAAGGCGGCGCTAAACCGCTCTTCTTCTGAGTTCGCTAACACCCTGTGAAGTGGAGAGCGGTAACGGTCGTTAGACCAAACCTGCACGAGATCGCCCAAATTGATAATCAGACTGCCGGGGTCAGCCGGAACCGAACACCACTGATCGCCCTGCTTAAACTGCAAGCCCGAGACTTGATCCTGCAATAGGACCGTTACCGCGCCCGCATCGGTGTGATGATGAATCCCCAGGCGTCCTTCGAGAGGCATATCCAAATTCGTATCCGCAGGGTTTGGGCATACAGGATAATAGTTAAGCCTAAGGAAGCTGGTGTTGGTGGGACGAAAATGATCTGAAATACAGTCCGCCTCCCTTCCTAGACTAACCGAGATTGCTCTTACGATCGTCAGACTAATCTGGTCACACAGTCGATGCCAGTTCAGGGTTATTTTCTTGAAGTCTTCTGGCTCGTTTGGCCAAGACACGACCAACTCTGGCCGAATATCCTCTCCACTCAACCCAAGATCAAATATCTCTTTCCAATCAGGTCGATTTTTGGTCAGCTCTTGATCAAAGTAGCCCCAGGGCCTGTCCCCAGTTCTGGCATTACGTTGCTTTTTCCCCTTGGGAAGAGCAAAAAACGCTCGAGATATCTTAAGTAAGTCATTGATTTGATTACCTTCGATACCGTGTTCCACTAACCGAAAAAAACCGTGCTCAGAACAAGCTTTCGATAAATCAGAAATAGTCTGCTGATCCATCGATTCCAATCCAGAAAGGGGTATTTCGCTGATTTGCATCACTACGCCATTAAGAAAAATTTCAAATAATCTTATCCAGAATCACTTCGAGAAGGTGTGTGGCGCACCCGACAGGATTCGAACCTGTAATCCCTGGTTTCGTAGACCAGTGCCTTATCCAGTTTGGCCACGGGTGCAATTTGGCGACATTATCGTTCGATTAGCCCGTCACCACAAGAATTGAATCTTTATGCCGTCGCCCTGGATTCCATAGTGGCCGTTTTCAGAGAGTCACGCTCGGCAACCTTTTCTCTTATGGATGGAATCAACTCTTTCCCATACTCTATTGCGTCGTTAAAGGGATCAAAGCCTCTAATCAAGACTCCGCTTATACCCAAGTCATAGTATTTTGCTATCGCCTCGGCGACCTGATCTGGCGTTCCGACAAGTGCAGTCGAATTACCGCTGCCCTTTGCTTCGGCGGCAATTGGAACCCAAAGCCTTTCATCCTGAACCTCGCCTCCTTCAATCAGGCTACTCAAACGTCTTGCAGTCTCTGCCTCTGGAGCCCTATCTGATTTGTGAGGGCTCGACTCAGCTTTGACTCCCTCAAGTATAGCTCTTGCCTTTTCCCAGGCTGCCTCTTCGGTGTCAGCAATAATTGGCCGAAAAGAGAGGTTAAACTTAAGCTGCCTATCATGTTTGTCAGCTTCTTTGTTAAGGGTACTCATTAACTCTTTTACATGACCGAGGGGCTCACCAAACAATGCATAGGTCTCGCAGTGTTTTGCACCCACAGGAATCGCCGCGTCAGATATTCCTCCAAACCACAAAGGAACATGAGGTGATTGCGCACTCGTTACTTCGGACGACGCTTTTTGCACCTGGTAAAACTCGCCATCGAAATCAAAAGGCCCGTCGTTAGTCCAAACTCGGCGCATGACTTCTAAATATTCATCAGTTCTTCTATACCGTTCATCATGGCCTAGAAAATCGCCATCCCTCCTCTGATCCGCATCAACTCCTCCTGTAATGATGTGAACCCACAATCTGCCACCGATCAGGTTATCCAGTGTGGCGATTCGGCGAGCCGCTTGTGTTGGAGCGCTAAAACCTGGTCTATGAGCCAACAAAATTTTAATTTGATCTGTATGAAAGGCTGCATGTTGTGCGACCAAAAACCCATCCGCGGAACTAGAGGAATGCCCTATCAAAATGGCATCAAATCCTGATTCCTCATGAACGCGAGCAAAATCGCTCACATAATCACCGTCCAGGCCTCCGCCAACGATGTGCACCGTCGATTCGGTCTGCGGCCTAGCAACTCCTATCATACCCAATACATTGATAGGCATTGATTTCCCCCTCTTATTGTCCTTTTAGTGTAACCCCCCCAACCACAACCAACTAGCACCGAACCGCCTAGCCAAATAACCTTTGGTTCTATATAACGCCCTCCAAAATACCCACCACCAGAGTTTTTGAGGACTTGATAATTTGTTTCAGTTAACATTGCGACTTGGTAACCCACATCGGTCCCCTCGCGACGATATGTTGTAAACCCCGCCAGGCCCGGAAGGGAGCAACGGTAGCAGCTGATTCGGGCGCCGAGGTCAGGCTGTGTGGGTTACTTTAGGTACGGAGAGGTGGCAGAGTGGTCGATCGCGCACGCTTGGAAAGCGTGTAAGGTGTAAAAGCCTTCGAGGGTTCGAATCCCTCTCTCTCCGCCATTTTATTTTACTAATCTTAATTAAATCAATTAGTTATCGGTATAATTAGTGCTTGTGCTACAAAAGTACCCGCTTTGGTACCCATTATTTTTTCGTAAAACCCAGAAAGATCGGGCTTTCCGGAAGGTGTTCTTTTTACCTCTGCATGTACTGCAGAAAAGCCCCACGCAATCATAAACAAAGAGACTGTTAATTTTTTCATACCCTTCTCCTGCTCAGCTTTTCGCCAGTTCTGTTTTTAATCGAGGTACCACCTGCATAAACAACTTGTCTAAGCTATCCCCCATCTGCGCCACCATTGATACGATATCCGTAATCCTAAAGTCATCGATGAATTCATGACCCCTCGTACAGGCTGTCCACTGTTGTTT
>PBUF01000035.1 GCA_002727775.1 Gammaproteobacteria bacterium | reverse complement strand
CTTCGAAAAATTCATCGAGAGCTTGGATCGCGGACGCGCTTATTTCACCCAACAAGACATCGAAGAATTCGAAGAATTTCGATACGAATTGGACGACCTGCTTAAACGAGGAGACTTAAAACCGGCTTTTGCCATATTTAATCGTTACCAGGCTAGTCTGATTGATCGACTCAATTTCCTTATCAATGAAATCGACAAAGGCGTTGACCGTATCAACTTTGAATTACCGGATAGTATCCGTATTGATAGAGACGAACTCCCCTGGCCTGCCAATGACAAAGAGAGAGATATTGTTTGGCAAAAACGCTTGAAAGCTGCTGCGCTGAGCCTTCGCTTAAACGATAAAACCGACGAAGAAATAAGCGAGCAGCTCACTAAACGTTACAAAAACCAGCTAAAACAAGCCCTTCAAACTAAGAGCGAGGATGCGTTCCAGTTGTATATCAACGCGTTTACCAAATCTTACGATCCTCATACCGTATATTTTTCACCTCGAACATCGGAAAACTTTAATATCAATATGTCGCTGTCTCTTGAAGGTATCGGAGCGGTTTTAAAGAGCGAAGAAGATCATACCTCTGTCGTCAGGTTAGTCCCTGCTGGACCTGCTGACAAAGAGGGTACGCTTGAGCCCACCGATAAAATCATTGGAGTCGGTCAAGGAAAATCCGGTCCGCTTATAGACATCGTAGGATGGCGGCTCGACGATGTCGTAGAACTAATAAGAGGACCTAAAGATTCGACAGTCAGGTTAGAAGTCATCCACTCAGAGTCTGACGTGGAAATCACCAAAATTATTTCGATAGTGCGAAATACCGTACGCTTAGAAGAGCAAGCAGCACAAGCAAAACTGCTAGAGATTAAAGATGAGCAAGGTTCTCACTTGATCGGCGTACTCGACATCCCAACCTTCTACATCGATTTTCAGGGAAAGCAGTCAGGAGATCCAGATTACAAAAGCACTACACGTGACGTAAAAAAACTTATCAAAAAACTCAAAGCACAACAGGTCAAAGCAATAGTCGTGGACCTCAGGGGTAACGGCGGTGGATCGCTCGAAGAGGCAAGATCGCTGACAGGATTATTCATCGATGAAGGCCCTATGGTTCAGGTTAAGTCGGCTAGACGCAGGACTTCTGTCTTAGCCGATCAAGATAATCAGATCTACTGGGATGGCCCTTTGGTAGTTATGGTAAACCGACTGTCGGCGTCCGCGTCTGAAATTTTTGCGGGAGCGATGCAGGATTATGGCAGAGCTGTAGTCATTGGAAATCAGACATTTGGCAAAGGAACCGTTCAGACGCTAATTCCTTTGAATAGAGGCCAGCTAAAACTGACTGCAGCGAAATTTTATCGAATCTCAGGGGAAAGCACCCAACATCAAGGGGTCATTCCTGATATTTCATTCCCCGAATTATACGACAGTTCCAAAATTGGGGAGAGCTCTCACGAAGACGCGATGCCCTGGGATACAATAAGACCTGCAAATTACCAGATTTACGCGAATATCGATCCATTTCTTTACCCTATTCGAGAGGCCCACGAGTCTAGAATCAAAAACAATCCGGACTTTGTCTACTTTCAAGCCATTGCCGACAGAAACAAACTCTTCGCAGAACGCACTCACATATCTTTAAACGAGCAAGAACGAAGAGACGAGAAAAGCGAAGACGACAAATGGCGCCTGAATTTGGAAAATGATCTGCGCAAAGCGAAAGGCAAGGAACTGGCCAATGATCTCGAGGAACTTGAGGAACTCGAAGAACAGGAATCTGAAGAAGAAAGAGGAGCGGATAAACTCACTTCAGAGGACGATCTTGAAAAAATCGAGGACGATGCATTAATCAAAGAGGCTGGCTTTATAGCACTGGATCTTATCGATACCGCTAATCCGATCGCAAGCACCAACTAACCTGGCTAGTACCACTGACTCCCGGCGGATTCTTCGCAAAAGCGTTTTAATTCCCACGCAAATTCTGGCTCAATCAGACACTGAAACCTTCTAGAGAGGATGAGAGTTTGCACAGCCTTCCCGAACTGCCCAACCTACATGCTCTGGCGGTCATGACATTGACTGTCATCACTCTTTATTTGTTTACCCGAGATAAATTAAGGCTAGAGCTGACTTCTCTGGGGTTGTTAGTCGTTCTGGCNGTGGGTTTCTCGATTTTCCCCTTGGCNAATTTAAACCCNCTATCTTTATTNTATGGCTTTGCTCATGAGGCCTTGATNGCAGTGTGCGCNCTCATGATTCTGGGTCAAGGNTTAGTAAGGACCGGCGCNCTCGTTCCNCTCGGNAGTTTCCTCGGAAAAATCTGGAAAAGAAGTCCGGGAATCGCCTTCCTAATGACCTTGATTTTAGGAGCCATACTGTCCGCATTTGTAAACAACACACCAGTAGTTGTNTTNCTGTTNCCGATATTGATCGGAGTCTGCTCCAGTAACAANAGNTCACCCTCNGAAGTCTTAATGCCCATGGGCTTTGCTACTCTTGTNGGNGGTATGGCAACCAGTATCGGCACCTCNACAAACCTGTTGGTAGTCAATCTTTCTGCGGAGTTGGGAGGACCCAAGTTCGATATGTTCGACTTTGTCTTTCCAGCAATAATTGCCGGAGGNATAGGCCTCATTTATCTGTGGTTAATTGCTCCCAAGTTATTACCGGAGAGAACANGCAATNTTAGAGNGGAATCTCCTCGGGTATTCGACGCACTCATNAGTTTCGAGACNAANAGNNCCTTNATNGGCAAAACTCTTATTGAAGCGAATGAAGCCACTTCAAACAAACTAAATATCATTAGAATAAGGCGTGGTGACAACTATCTTTTACCTCTGCCAGATGTAGTCATTAAAGAAGGCGATAAAATAAGAGTGAAAGACTCTCCTGAAAATCTCAAACTGTTTGAAGANAGTCTCGATGCAAAGTTAAATACAGATAGANACTCTNCGGNTGGTNATCTANAAGAAAAAACCACAGAGGTCGNNAGNGAAGAAGTGTTGGCTGAAATAGCAATCGCTCAAGGTTCAATTTTGGACCAAACNAGTCTGACTAAAACNAATTTACAGGAAGAACATCAAATCACNGTCCTGGCCCTACATCGAGCAGGAAAAGAAATCTGGCAAAAGGGCGCAGACATGAAGGANNTTGAGTTAGCAGTTGGNGANATTCTACTTATACAAGGAGAGCGAAAGTCNGTCACTGAGCTCAAACAATCCGTAGANTTTCTCGTTTTGGACTCNACTACTGACTTACCAAAAACTGAAAAATCAACAACAGCTCTATTAATAATNTTAGNAGCNATTGCCATTGCTGCTCTGGGNATACTTCCCATCGCGGTNAGCGCGATTGCTGGAGTCNCNGTNCTNCTAATGACNCGATGCATTAGAGTTNGTGCTGCCATCGAAGCAATCAGTCCGTCAATTTACTTTGTTGTTGCAGCGAGCCTGGCGTTNGGACTCGCNTTGCAGAAAACTGGTGCNACNGAATACTTAACTGACCTTTTTCTCTACCTTACCGATNAGCAATCACCAGTCTTCATNTTGTCAGCTCTGATGCTACTTTTAACCATCCTTACTAACGTGGTATCCAACAATGCAGCCGCCGTAATAGGTACCCCTATAGGTCTTGGTATAGCTAATCAATTGGGTTTGCCAGCCGAACCTTTTGTTCTGGCAGTTTTATTTGGCGCAAACATGAGCTACGCAACACCTATGGCATACAAGACAAATTTACTGGTCATGAGCGCGGGAAACTATGCCTTTAGTGACTTTGTTAAGGTCGGCATTCCGCTCACAATACTTATGTGGATATCATTGACCTGGCTNCTGGCTTGGCTTTACTTCTAGATCAACATGAATAAATCATTAACAAGCCTAGCCCTAATACTAGTTCCTTTGGTTGGCNTCACCGAAAGACCAAATATCTTNTTGTTGNTCGCGGAAGATCTTAGCCCAAGGATAGAGCCCTANGGCGACGATCTTGCTAAGACACCTAACCTGACTAAATTAGGTACTAAAAGCATTCGTTTTACGAGTACTTTCACCACAGCGGGAGTATGCGCTCCGAGNAGAGCTTCACTGATTACCGGCCAGCATCAAATCAGTTTTGGTGCACAACACATGAGAACCTCAACCAGCCCTTTGGGAAAGTATCTGGCGCTACCGCCAGATCAAGTGAAAGCGTTTCCAGAACTCTTACGGAGAGAGGGCTATTTTACCTTTACGGACAGCAAATTGGATTACCAATTCAGTGGCATAAGATCCGGGAGCGGTCCGTTTACAATCTGGGATTCTGAAGGCAGTTCAGATAGCGGATGGCGAGACAGAAACGAAAACCAACCCTTCTTTGGAATGATTAATTTTTTCGAAACACACGAAAGTGGGGTAATGCGTCCTTCTGGCATACCTCACAGCGCCACACATTTGGCAACGCAGCTTGCTCGACTAAAACTAGTCGCGCCCGAGATAACCAACCCCCACGATGTAAAATTACCGCCCTACTACCCTGATACCGATGTCGTACGACGAGATATTGCTCGACACTATGACAACATCGCTCTAATGGACGAGCGGTTAGGGGCTATTACTAGAGCTTTGAAAGAGGATGGACTATTTGAAGACACGATCATTATCTGGACCAGCGACCATGGTGACGGGTTGCCAAGAGCGAAAAGAGAATTATTAGATAGCGGAATAAAAGTTCCCCTGCTAATAAAATTACAGTGCAACGCTGAAACAANNTGTNTCGCTAAAACCGATGACCGNTTAGTATCCTTCGTAGATCTNGCACCTACCATACTTTCATTAGCCAGCGCCCCAGTGCCCCATTGGTTACACGGACAAAATATTTTCGATTCTTCTCGAACATACGTGTTTGCCTCTCGAGATCGTATTGATGAAGTCGAAGATCGGCAGCGCGCCATTAGAAGTAAAGATTATAAATACATCCGCAGCTGGTACCCAGGCGTTCCAGGAGGTCATGAACTCGACTATAGAGATAACTTAGACATGGTGCGCAACTGGCGAAAACTCTTTCTGGAAAAGAAACTGACTCCTATTGAATCTAAATGGTTTGAGCCTCCCGGAGAGCGACAACTCTATAATGTATTTGAAGATCCCTTCGAAACGAACAACCTAATCAACAAGAAGGAGCATGAACACATTGTCCGCGATCTGGATCAACAATTAACGGACTTTCTCATTAGAGTTGGCGATAAATCTGAGCTTTCAGAAGACGAAATGAAAGAAACCTTTCTTTGTAATGGCGAAATATGCCAGACCGCTGCACCTACACTTACTTGGGAGAATGGCAAAGCCCACTTGAGCAGCAAAGAAGGAGCGAGCATAGGATATCAGGCCAAAAAATCCGACAAGTGGTCTCTCTATATCGCACCACTGGACCTATCGACTTTCCGCTATAAGGCTGTCCGATACGGGTTTGAAGAGAGCGAGGTGCTAGTAGCTCGAGCGCCTAATCCAGCCGAGTAATATCTGGCGCCTCTCCAGTACTGCCTTTGGTAACCCCAGTCACTTTCGAATTTCTACCAGATGTTCTAGGAAACTTTNTGGAAAGCTCAGGTCCCGCCGCTGTTAATCCCCCATCCACTACAATCGATTCACCTGTTATGAANTCGGANTCGTCCGATGCAAGGAATAAGGCCGTTGAGGCNATNTGATGCGAATCNCCATACTCNGGCCAGGGCTGCGACTTAGCAAAATTCTCTCGGGTCTGTTCGGGTCTACCTCCATCGGCAAGCGGAGTTGCTATAAACCCAGGACAAATCGCATTCACTCTGATCTTGTCGGGCGCCAACTCAACAGCCGAAGCCTTAGTCAAACTCACAACNGCCGCCTTACCTGCCGAGTAAACCAGGGGNCCTCCATCACCACTGAGCGCCGCGATAGANGCNGTGTTTATAATNGACCCTCCNGACTCTTGCTTCTGCATTTGCTTAGCNCCGTGTTTTATCCCTAGAAAAACTCCCTTTGCTATTACGTCCATCGTGTAGTCCCAAGATTCGACCGATGTCTCGGTCAAAGGACCCACAGCGCCTCCGACGCCTGCGTTATTGAAAACCACATCTATACGACCAAAACGTTCAACGGCAAATTCAAACATATTTTCTATATCGGATTCAGACGCAACGTCGATCTTGATAAAATCGACGTGATCACGATTAATCTCTTGCGCTTTTACCAGTGTTTCTTTACCNGTTGCTTCATTAAAGTCTGCAATAACAACGCTCGCACCTTCCTTCAAAAAGCTATATACAGATGCCTCGCCCATTCCGCTTGCACCGCCCGTTATAACTGCAATCTTATCCTTTAATCTCATAACACCCTTTCCCAACTCTTAACTCAAGGCCCTTTAACCGTTCACTCTAGCAGACAATATTCAAATTTATAAAGCTTCTCCAACATTCAAAACGCATCTACAAAATACATCTATAAGCTAGACCCGCTGGCCAAGTCCTTGCTTTTTCTTTAACCTTTCTCCGCACTTCAAGTGAAGTAGAAATTATCGAAGATAAGAAGCTCGCAGTGCAAACTAGTTGAGAAGAGAGGAATTTAAATGATTGATTTGTATTATTGGCCAACTCCCAANGGNTGGAAGGTCTCCATCATGCTCGAGGAATGCGGTNTGGAATATAAGGTAGTTCCTGTCGATATAGGCGGCGGTGATCAATTTAAAGCTGACTTTCTTCGCATCAGCCCAAACAATCGAATGCCGGCGATAGTTGATCANAATCCCATTGGAGGTGGTTCAGCTCTCCCTATCTTTGAGTCAGGCGCGATTTTAGAATACCTCGCAGANAAGACGGGGCAATTCCTTCCNGCTGATCCCGCGGGAAAATACAAGGTTCTGCAATGGGTTCACTGGCAAATGGCCAATTTAGGACCCATGATGGGCAATGCGAATCACTTCAAAAATTACGGNAAAAATATTGCAAAAGACCCNAGCCAACTTGAGTACGGCACGAAACGTTTCGTTGGTGAGGTAGACAGACTATCNGGAGTNATGGANGCNCAGCTTTCTGCNAATCAGTTTTTAGCAGGAAATGAATACACGATTGCAGATATTGTAACCTGGCCATGGGCCTTTCTAATCGGCCGCCTGATCGATGAAAGCATGTGGACATCCTTCCCTAATTTGAAAAGATGGGTCGATGAAGTACATGGAAGACCTGCTGTACTCAAAGGCCGAAAAGTCGGAGAAGAACTCGGCAAGCGCGAACTTACTGAGGAGGAAGAAAAAGCTCGAAGAGAATTACTGTTTAATCAAACAAATGAAAAAGTAAGAGGCGCGCGAGAAGAAGCCGCTAAGTCTGCTTAATTAAACAACCCAAGTACAATCAATGGCAAAACCACCTAAAAATCATCCATGGAAGCTCGGCTTATCTGGTCCCGTTTCATATAACAGAAACTCGCAGAGTAAATGGCGCGGGTTTTACCGGCCACCCGAAGCTGACAGTCCTGTTAGGTCATTGTCGGCATCAGAAATAGAAGAGTTGGGTCTTGATCTCAAAATACCTATAGATGAGATCAATGAAGCCCGCAAAATGTGCCAACAATTGCATCCAGACCGAGGAGGCGATCCGGTGGAGTTTCAGTATTGGAAAGAAAAACTGGACCGCTTGAAACGGCGAGTTAGAAAACATTCGTAGGTCAACAATCTCGCACCCAAGTCAATAAAAGATATCAGTATTGGTTATCCTATGAAAAATCTCGTTCTAGTATGCGTGATCATTGTTGGCCACTTCTCTCATTTAATAGCCCATGGATCAGTATTTTCAGGCGCTACAAACAGCAAGACACGTTATCTGGAAACGNTCTATGACGCCTCAAAGGAGTGTAAATCGTTAGTACAGCGCAGCGACTTCCAGTTTACGATAATAAGCGCAAAACTCATAAGAGGTACTGATAAGGTCCCACCCCACTGCCGGTTAGATGGATTGATACCCACGGAGATACGTTTCGAGGTCAATCTACCATTGAAATGGAACGGTAGAATCTACATGTACGGGAATGGAGGATTGGCTGGTACGCCAGCAATTGATCCTGGAAAACAATGGGCCAGAGACCAAGCTCTTCAAAGATCATTCGCTACGGCCTACACAGACACAGGTCACGACAAGCGAGTTCTTGGGGGAGGCACTTTTGCTTACAAAAACCACCACCGCTTAGTCGATTATGGGTTTCGCGCAGTCCATTTGACTATCAAAACAGCAAAGCTCGTCGCAGNGCATTTTTACGACCAAGAGGTCAATTACAGNTATTGGAACGGCTGCTCAACAGGTGGCAGACAGGCNATGATCTCAGCTCAACGCTTTCCAAACGATTTTGATGGAATCATTGCTGGTGCTCCTGCTGCCGATTATTCNGGACTCAAATTTTCCCAGGCCTGGCGAACCCAAGCGATCGGTCAGTCAACACTGACAGAAGAAAAGGTAGAAACTCTAGGAAAGATCATCTACCAACAATGCGATTCGCTTGATGGGGTTCTAGACGGGCTAATATCGGATCCCCGTCGTTGCGATTTTGCGCCTCGCCGAGATTTGCCGGTTTGCCCAGATGAAGGNGATNCGTCGAGTAGCTGCTTCAATTCTCGGGAAATAGAAGCTCTGGAACAGTATTATTCCCCAGTTAAACTAGAGAGCAAAATCGTCTACCCTGGGATGCCAGTAGGCAGTGAAGTGCTAAGTTCTAGTGATGGTTCGGGTCGAGTTGGTTGGTATCCATGGCTGATTAACCCCAATGGCCCAACCCTCCTCGACGCTTTAGGCTCGGATTTCTTTAGATACATGGTGACGATAAAGGATGACCCATCCTTTGACTGGAACGACTTCACTTTTCAAGAAGCCCCGGACAACTTAGCCGAATTTCGAGATATTGTTGATGCGACGGATCCGGACATTTCCGCTTTTAAAAAATCAGGTGGAAAGATGATCAGTTATTTCGGATGGGCTGATCCCGACATAAACCCTCTAACGCTGATCAACTACTACAACGAAGTAAAAAGTATCGATTCGTCTGTAGATAGCCATTTCAGAGTGTATATGGTGCCCGGCATGTTTCACTGCCGAGGCGGTCCTGGCCCAGACTCTTTTGACATGATGTCACCCCTGATCGACTGGGTTGAGCAAAACATCGCTCCTGAACTAATTCCCGCCTGGAAAGAGACTAAGGAAGGCAAGCAGTTGACTCGCCCGCTATGTCCGTTCCCCAAGGAGGCTCTATTAGCAACAACCGAATTCCAATGCAAAGTGCCTAGTGATATACCAAAACTACCACGCCCATAAAGCTTAATAATCAAAGGGCCCGTGACTAACGCCGAGCATTTCTGAGAACAAGACGCGACAATACTGATGAGCAAAAAATGAATTCGTGGTTACTTGATCGTAATTAATAAGTACCATTTATGTGTAATTGATACCACAATATCGAACTGAAACGGTGTTGAAGTAGAGGGTAGTCGTTTGAACTCGAAAGTCCAATTCAGTAAGGCGTACAGATATTACGCCCTTTTTCTATTATTAATTGGCTATATCGTCAATTTTGTCGATCGTTCTATATTAGCCATTTTGCTTGAGCCCATCAAAGCCGAGCTAATACTTTCTGATACCGAACTTGGCATGCTAGGAGGATTAGCCTTCGCCTTGTTTTACGCGACGTTGGGGATTCCAATAGCTGCACTAGCAGATCGAACAAGTCGGGTCAGGATACTTGCAATCTCGATGATCATATGGAGCGCGATGACCGCTGCATGTGGGGCCGCTTGGAACTTCGTAACGCTTTTGTTAGCAAGAATCGGAGTAGGTGTTGGAGAAGCTGGTGCTAGCCCACCCAGTCATTCGTTGATATCCGATTATTTCCCTCTCGAAGGCCGAGCGACAGCCTTATCCATTTATGCACTCGGAATACCAATCGGATCAATGGTTGGTAACTTTGTCGGTGGATGGGGCGCCGACGAGCTGGGCTGGAGAAACACTTTTTACTTGGTCGGATTTCCCGGAATAGTCATCGCGCTCTTCATCTGGGCAACACTTAGAGAACCTCCCAGAGGAATGTCAGAAATAGGTATCGATCATTCAAAAGACGATACGCCGGCCCCAAGCATCAAAGAGACTTTCACTTTTCTCTGGAAGAAAAGAGCTTTCAAACACATTGCGCTGGCGGCAGGGCTCCATGCCTTTGTAAGTTACGGGGCGGCCACTTGGAACCCTCCTTTCATGAGCAGGGTGCACGAGATGTCGAACACCGATATTGGTCAATGGCTAGCAATAGTAGCGGGAACAGGTGCGATCGGGACTTTTTTTGGCGGATATCTAGCCGATAAGTTTTCAGATAAAACAGGCGATCGTCGCTGGTACTTCTGGCTACCAGGGATCTCAACTCTCTTGATGGTTCCAATACAGATATACACCTACCTCTACGCAAGTGTTACCGGGGTCATAGTGAGTCTGATTATCCTTGCAAGTCTGGGATCAATCTATCTGGGGCCTTCATTTGCTATGACTCAAGCCCTTGTAACTATTAGAATGCGAGCCGTTGCCTCGGCAATTTTGCTGTTTACGTTGAACATTATCGGTATGGGTCTAGGACCCTTTTTGGTTGGTGTGTTTAGCGACCTGATCGAACCTCTTGTCAACAGCAATGCGGTTTCGCTGCAGTACGCGCTTTGTATCGCCGTTTTTGGTAATCTATGGGCCACTATTCATTACTTTGTCGGAGCGAGACACGCCGAAAGCGATCTAAAGGATACAGAAGAATTCAACGCGGCTCTTAACTCGAACGATGAATCGAGTGCAACGGCAACTAAATAACAAAACAGAATATAAGGGAA
>PBUF01000034.1 GCA_002727775.1 Gammaproteobacteria bacterium | reverse complement strand
ATTAGGTCCATGATGATCAACTCGTTTGAATGTGTAACGTGAACTTAACATCAAGAAAATGTGAAGTAAAGGTTACATTATTATATCTTCTCATTTATTGGGGGAGAGGCTATCTTTTAGGTGATTTCCTGAGCAGATTTGCGGAGGGTGATGTGATCGACAGAAGGCTATTGAGCACAACAGAGAAAAATACTCGAGGTATTTACGATAGAAACGCCAGATTATTTGACAGTGAACGTTCAAAGAGACTTGAAGAAAAAAGGTGGCTAGACCGCTTTTCTGACTTATTACCAAAAAGTGCGAAAGTTCTTGATGTCGGTTGCGGAGCTGGTGAGCCCATCGCTAGATATTTGATTGGTAAGGGGTTCGAAATAGAGGGACTAGATTTTTCGAGGACTATGCTTGAAATTATACGGGGACGATTTCCGGATCAAAGTTGGCATCGGATGGACATGCGGATGCTGTCTCTGAGCACTAGATTCGATGGGATTATCGCCTGGCACAGTTTTTTTCATTTGAACCATGATGATCAAGAGTTAACTCTTCACAAGTTTGTAGAACATCTTGAGCCCGAGGGTGTACTTTTAATTACAGTGGGCGATCGTTATGGCGAAGTGGTAGGTCGAGTTGGAGCGGAAGAGATTTATCATGCGAGTTTTTCGTTTGAGACCTACGAGAAGATACTAGCGAACCTGCACATGCGAGTTTTAGATTTTGTTCGTAATGACCCTGATTGTGGAATGGCCTCTGTTCTCTTGGCTCAAAGAGAAAGTTAGGTCTTACTGGAGGTAAGACTGCTTTTCACTAACCTTCGTTTATTAGCTGTTGGTTCCTATTAGAAACTCTAACGGAATATGAAAGCGTTCTCTCCACGCTTTAGGGTGATGATCATCTCCCTCGAACCGGCGAGTAACCCAGTCCTTGTCCTCTAGGTAGCCGTACTTGCGCATCACTTTGTCCATTTCTAATTGATAAGGCTCATAGAGCGAATCAAAAGTTTCTGTTCCATAATCGAAATAGACACGGTTGCCACGCGCTGTGGGCCAATTCTTGTTAAACCAGTCTACAACAATGCCATCCCCGATCGACCAATCTGTAGACAAACAGGCAGCTCCCCCGAAAATGTCGGGATACTCAGCTATTGCGTAGGCTGAAATCAAGCCGCCCATGCTGGATCCAGCAATAAAAGTGTCGTTCTTAGATGTCAGCGTTCGATAATTGTTATCGACAAAGGGCTTGAGTTCCTCGACGAAAAATCTGAGATAGTTATCTGAAGATATAGATTCCCCACCCATTTCTGTTGCGAAACTATCGGAATCTTTGAGCATTTCTTTCCAAACCTCGCTAGGCACTGCTTTCTGTGGCATGAATTCAGCTCCGCGGGCTCCTTTGGCCCAGTCTGACATCCACACGGCGACGACGATGGCGGGCCTGATTTTTTTCGCTTTCGTTAGTTTTGTGATTGTTTTATCGACATCCCAGAACAAGTCCATTCCTGCCAGAGAAGAATCCTCGTGGTGAAAGATCATTTGTCCGTCGTGCATGTAAATCACTGGAAATCGATCAGTAGAGTCGGCTTCATAATTCTCAGGAAACCAAATATCGACAGGACGAGGTCGAACGAGTTCAGAAGCAAAGTCTTTCAGATGTTCAAGTTTTCCTTTCAAGTCAGGTATGGGTATTTTTTTAACTTCTTGTTTCGCTTGCTTGGATTTGCGGACGATCTCTTTTCTTGTTGACACCATAAAGCGTAGGCCTTCATTCGTATCTTTTTGGTTGGGCTATGTTACCTAAAGGGAGAAGACCAGGAAAAACATAAAACCGTTCAATCTCTGTTCAGCCTCTGAAACGAAGGGTTAGATTCAAGTTTAAAATTGAGTACATAAAGACTGCTATCACCCGTACAATGGAATGAATGTAATTTATCGTCGAAAAAAGCAATCTAAAAAAATAAGGAAGACACAATGCGAGAAGCTCTAATTGTATCAACAGCAAGAACGCCCATAGGCAAGGCGTATCGGGGTGCGTTTAATGACACCACTTCTCCAACGATGGGCGGACATGCGATTAAGCATGCGGTCGAGCGCGCGGGCGTAGACTCTGCCGAAGTTGAGGACGTAATCATGGGCGCGGCAATCCAAATGGGTTCAGGGTTTCAGAATGTGGCTCGCCAGAGCCTACTNAAAGCGGGCTTGCCAGATTCGGTGGCTGGACAGTCGATAGATCGCCAGTGTTCTTCCGGNATGATGGCAATNGGNATGGCTGCGAAGCAGATTATCTCTGACGGTATGAATGTGGCTGTTGGCGGTGGTGTTGAATCAATTTCGATGAATCAGACAGGGGATATGTTTGCTATCCCNGATCCTGATTTGTTGGCCAATAAACCTGAACTATACATGGCGATGATCGAGACGGCTGAAATTGTTGGAGAGCGCTATGGCGTTAGTCGTGAAGCACAAGACGAATATTCGGCTCAGTCTCAGGCTCGTACTGCGGCAGCTCAACAGGCAGGAGCGTTTGATGATGAGATAGTTCCTCTTCCGTCCGTGATGAANCTCCAGAANAAGGAGACGGGCGAAGTCAATGAGATTGAAACGACTCTTGATAAGGATGAGGGTAATCGTCCNGGAACCACTGCCGAGAGCCTGGCTGGTCTGCAGCCGGTCTTTTCAAATGGACAGGTGATCAAAGAGGGCAAGCACGTGACGGCAGGGAACGCNTCCCAGCTTTCAGATGGAGCCTCGGCTTGNGTGGTNATGGAATCGAAGCTGGCCGAACAGCGTGGCTTAGAGCCTNTGGGAGCCTATCGTGGTATTGCTGTTGCCGGCACNAACCCTGACGAAATGGGCATCGGNCCAGTGTTTGCTGTTCCAAAATTGCTTGAAAAGAACGGNCTGTCGATGGATGACATAGGACTTTGGGAATTGAACGAGGCATTTGCAGTGCAGGTACTTTACTCTCGCGACACTCTTGGAATACCGGATGAAAATCTGAACGTTAATGGCGGTGCTATTTCAATAGGCCATCCNTATGGAATGTCAGGATCGAGAATGGTTGCGCATGCATTAATCGAAGGAAAGCGTCGCGGAGTCAAGTACGTCGTTTGCACGATGTGCATCGGCGGTGGCATGGGAGCGGCTGGTCTATTTGAGGTGCTCTAAGGCTTTCAACTTTCTTNTTANATCAAAAGCGCCAGCAGTAATTCGAAAGAGTTACTGCTGGAATTTCACTCTATTGCTCCTTGATGGTTTTTCCCATCAAATTCGACCACTCGAANAATCTTAGGAGGTTTTTTCACGCATCTGATATCAATGCTGAAAGAGTCTGGATGAGAACGAGGTTGGTAAAAGCTCTTAACTCCGCACCTTCTGCAAAATAAATGTTCGGCTGTGTGAGTGGCGAATTGGTATGAGGTTAAATATTCCTNTCCACTGATTAGATTGAAATCAGAGTGTCTTACAAAAAGGTGCTGATAATNNTTGAGGGAACAAATCGAACANTTACAAGTCCACACCTCCACNTTTTTGAGAGATCTGAATTCGAACTTAACCAACNCGCAGTGACAGCCTCCCTGAAATAAGAGTTTCCCGGTCATTACTGGCCTCCGAATTTTTTCTTATTCTACGAGAAATTCAGTANGGGTAGACGATNGTTAAATATAGCAACTGGGAAGTGGCATTAGTGAAACTAAAGTCCAGATTAGTAAACTAGATCTATGGTAGCCTGTGCTGACTGCTACATGAGGGCTATATGATGTTTGTGAGAGTTTTCCTGACTTTGTTCTTGTTTACTGGCTGTGCATCTGCAGTACAGGTTTTGGCTGGCCCGGCTCCTGAAGAGCCTCTGGCTATCTTAGTGCCCGGTAGTGGAACTTACAGCCGTGAAATTTCAACAGATAATTCGCAAGCTCAGGCCTTTTTTGATCAGGGGCTAAGATTTGCTTGGGGGTTCTATTTTCCTGAGTCTATTGCGTCATACCAAGAAGCAGCTAGGTTGGACCCAGATCATCCGATGNCCTATTGNGGAATGGCTCACGCTATGGGGCCAAATCCGAATTCGCGTTACGCCCGCATGCCAGATGACCCTCAGGGCGAGGGATTAAAAGCAATAAAAAAAGCCCTTGAGCGAATCGATATGGCAAGTCCTCTCGAAGCTAAATTGATTAGGGCGATGTANGTNCTGTATGACAAGAAGAGTGTTCCAGATTCCGATGCTCGAGATCAGGCTTATTTAAGCGCTATGCGGGAACTCAATGAGGAGTTTCCTGATGACCCAGATATAGCTGCGCTCTATGCCGCGAGTTATATGTCTATAGGGCGCTGGGATTATTGGGATAGCCAGGGAAATCCGAAATCAGAAACGATGCCAGTAGCCGAGGCTCTTGAACACATTATTCGTCAAGATCAATCGCATCCTGGAGTCTTACATTTACATATTCATCTCATTGAGGCGTCGTTGGAACCTGAAAGGGCTCTGGTTTCTGCGGATGCGCTTGAGGCGACTGTTCCGATCGCCGGCCACGTGGTGCATATGCCTGCTCATATTTATGTTCGTGTAGGACAATATGAAAAGGCGATCGAGAGTAATGTTCGTTCCCAGGCGGTAGATCTGGAGTTTGCAAAGTTATGGGGCGATTANCCGCTGCCCGATATTGGTACCTATCCGCTATCACATCGAATACATGCAGGTCATGCCATGGATTTTGTTCGTTATGCGGCCACGGTTCAGGGAAACTCGCAAATGGCAATTCGGACTGCGTGGGAAATGGCTAATCGGGTTGGCAACGATGCAAATCAGGTCAGGGGCGGACAGAAAAGGGTTTCTGCGCCCTGGCTTGTACTAAAGATTTTTGGCCAATGGGACGAGATTTTAGCGCTAAAGCCAGCTCATCAAGGAACACCTTACTTGGATGGGATCTGGGCGTACGTGTTGGGAAGTGCCTACTTATCTAAAGGGAATACGCAAGAGGCTGAAAAAGAGCTTGAAAGGCTAAAGGCGATCGCGAATGCGCCCAACGCCGATGAATATCGAGTAGGCGCAACTCCAGCTTCGGCCGTGCTGAAATTGGCATCTTACGGGTTGGAGGGCGAGTTTCTGATGGCAAGTGGAGACCTTTCCGGTGCGATTAACGCCTTTCGAGCTGGGGTGGCGATAGAAGATCAAAATAACTACACAGAACCCCCTGACTGGGCTCAGCCGATGCGCCACTATTTGGGCGCTGCGTTGCTTCTTGCTGGACAAGCAGAACAAGCTGAGGCAGTTTATCGAAGAGATTTACGTTGGAATCAAAACAATGGATGGTCGCTGTTCGGACTTCGACAAGCGCTGATAGCACAAGATAAAAAAACAGAAGCAGCAGAGGTCCTTGAGGCCTGGCAAAAGGCCTGGGCCTTTGCGGACATAGAACTATCATCCTCACATCTGTAACTTCATTTTATTTGAATGCGTTTTAGAGTTATTGGGAGTAGATTAATTCATTATGAGCGATCTCAATTTTAGAACCCTACCTTTCAATAGTAGTGACGATGAGTTTGAGTTGCTTTACGAATTAGAGAATACGCTGGATTATCATGTAAAAGACTGGGGCTCACCCAGCATGATCAAGTATCACGCAAATTTAATTCCTGAAAAATGCAATGCACTTTGTGAATTCTTAGAGATCGAAGGCAAAATTGTTGGTTACGGTTACATGGGCCACGATTACTGGGCCTTTGATGAGAGCTTGCTTGATTCAAATTTAGCGATTCCTAGCGAAGATCGGTACTTCGAGAGCGCCCAGTCTTATTTNAAGCAACAAATTGCTAGGGCTCGACAAACTGAGGGTGTGAAAACACTCAGGGCCGAGTTTAAAGAAAGCGACTTNATGAAAGAGCTCTATACTGCTAACGGNTTTGANGTATCGTTAACNGANTTTGTCTCNATTATNGANCTAGACGACTTNAACCGTGAGCGATTTTCGAAGCAGACCCNGCAATTCAACAACAGTAACTTTCGAGTAGAAACTTTAACCCAACTTCAAAGGAGTGAAGTCGACTGGCAGCGAAAGCTGTTCTCGCTTTGGCATAGCGTTGAAGAGGACGTTCCGACCGATCTGATCGAGCCCAACATGGATTTTGAGCTTTGGAAATCTTCGCTGTTCGCGCCTTGGTTNGAANCNGACGATATTTATATCGTTTTAGATGGTGACCAGTGGGTCGCTCTGTCGAGCTATGACAGGTCTGATAAACCCACGGACACACTGTCGACTGATTTGACTGGCGTTCTCCCGGAACATCGTCGTAAAGGGATATGTACGGCGCTAAAGGTAATCGCGCTAGAGGATCTCAAGAGTAAGGGNTACAAAAAAGTATTTACGGATAATGAGGAAAATAACCCCATGTTCCAGATTAACTTACANCTAGGCTTTAAGAAAATAGGCAGCGAAATAGGTTGTCAATTAAAACTCCTATAGGATCGATCGCTACTTTTCCTGTTTTAGCATTAATATTTTGGGTTTCAACCGCTCTCTTTTTAAATTATTTTTTAGCGGCCAGCTCAAGCGCGTATCGGGGTACTACAATACGACCCAATTCGCTTAGACCGGCCTCTTCAAGGATTCTATGGCATTCGATCAGAGCCTCCCCGAACACTGTGTCTCTCCAGAATAGTTCTTCAAGTGCTTTTTCATTTGGCTCTCCTGGTCGCG
Source organism: Gammaproteobacteria bacterium (assembly GCA_002727775.1). Lineage (GTDB taxonomy): Bacteria > Pseudomonadota > Gammaproteobacteria > Pseudomonadales > Azotimanducaceae > UBA4421. The sequence goes on along the minus strand of PBUF01000034.1, from coordinate 5,534 downwards.
CGGTCATCGCTTCCAGATAGAAAAATTTGAGTTCCTCGATAGTTTCTTTAAACCAGGTAAATTCAGTCGGAGGTATCGATTTTTCTGTTAGTAAGTGAGCAAGTCTTAGGATTCCCTCTCTTTTTGAATCGATAGTTGAGTTCGTTAGGGTGCGGCCTTTCCGTCTCTTCATAGAGAGTTCATGCCATGGAAGCAATAACAATAATTCTTCGCTTAACCGATCGGACCAGCTTGTGTGTTCTGTTGTCGAGCGGGTAAAGTCTATAGGGCAGGCGACCTCGGCATCAGTCTCTGAAAGTGGCAGATTAATGGGGTAGTCCTCCAGCACTGGACCTTTGGCTCTGTTCAGTAAATCCAACATTGCCTCAATGACGTCGGTCTGAAATTCTTTATTTGCCGGTTTTCCTAACGGACGCCCCAGAGGAAAGCTAACCCAAAGCGCTCTGGGTACTTCTAGGCTGGCGGTGTTTTCTCTGACCAGGCTGATCCCTACCGTTAGAATGCCTTCTCGTTCAAGATAGTAGCTTAGCGCTCCGACCGAGCGTGTACAGTTGGGTCAGACTGGTGTTAAAAGAACCGCGTCCACTTGATCCTGCTTCAATAGTCCTGCTACTTGCGCTGCAGTTTGCTCAAAAGCTTCTGGTTCAAGACCGGCCCCCATGAAGCTGTAATGTACGTCGGCGACAGATCCTATTTTTTTGCTTTGAGCTAATTCATGGATTCGGTCCAAAGGAAAGACCACGTTGATGTCTTCGACAAAACCGGTTTTGTCGAAATTCACTGAGCTATGGGACATGACAATATCTTTGGCTTTTTGATCTTTAGATATTGGTCTGTAGGAAGCATCAGTAAAATTAAATGCCTCGGCGCCTCTTATATGAATGCCCGCGGTGGTAATAAGTGCAATTCTAAGATCAGACACGGGCTTTTTTCGGTCAGTCCAGACTGATGGGCCCAAGGGACTGCCATTCTTAGATAAGAGGTGCTCGCGCTCGTATTCGGGTAGGTCGGTTAGTTTCACCATAAGCTAATCCTTCAAACGTGGGCTTGTTCTCTTGCTTGAAGATAACGCCAAATCTGGAGACCATACGTGTTGATTAATTGATAGTGTTTTAGCATGCCAGTTTTCCCTTCAACAGTTAATACGGATTGTCTTGAACTGCTTCATAAAACTGAGTTTAAACTCAAGGAGTTAGCTGACAGTCTCAAGATAGAAGGAATATCCGACGACTTTTTTGCTGAAACAGTAGCGCCACTTGCCGTCTACCTGAACTCGTTAGAAAAAGATGATCAACCGCTGTTTATTTGTTTCACAGGAGGACAAGGCTCAGGNAAAACGACTCTTTCNGAGTTCGTCCAGCTAGCACTTCAGGTCGGCTATGATCGCAAAACGGTTGGTTTCTCGATCGATGATATTTATAAAACCAGAGAGGAACGAGAACGAATAGCGGCCTCGGTTCATCCGATGTGTGCCGTCAGAGGCGTACCAGGGACCCATGACGTAGGGCTTGGCTTGGAAACTTTAGAATCATTGTGTCAGGCTGAAGAGGATACGTTAACGGCTATCCCTTCNTTNTCTAAACCCNTGGATCAGCACTTTCCGAGAGAGTCCTGGCGACGCTATAAAGGAAGGCCCGACTTTATATTTTTCGACGCTTGGTGTGGTGGGGCTCGACCTTTGCCTACGGAGAATTGGAAGGGTCCGATGAACGCTCTGGAAGAAGAGGAAGATCCAGATGGGATATGGTCTAGGTGGAGTAATTCCGAGCTTGGTCGTGATTATCAACTGCTTTTTGAACGATTCGATTTGTTGNTGCTGATCAAAGTGCCCAGCATGGAGCACGTGTATGAAAGTCGTTGGCTGCAGGAGCAAACTCTCGAGAAGACGCTGTCGGATCCCGAGATGTTAAAGAAAATAATGACCAAGGAGCAGGTCTACCGATTTGTTATGTATTATGAGAGGCTGACGCGCTATGTGCTCGAGGAGATGCCGAGCTTTGCCGATATCGTCTTGGATAGAAGTGAAGGGTTTGAGTTTGCCTTTTCGAAACACCCTTGATTGGAGACGCATTTTATTTTCTCTCGCTCATTGAATTTGGGCTTAGTAATAGGGGTTTTATTTGTCGGTTTGAGGGATATCTTATTGAAGAGTATTTATTTTGATTTGGTTGGTAAGTCATGACAAAACCTAATGTGATAGTGATTTATCCAGATCAGCTTCGTGCTCAATCGCTACCACTCTTTGGTGAGCACCAGATCGAAACGCCCCATATTGATCGACTAGCAAGCGAGGGCTTATCTATCGATAACGCCATCTCCAACTGCCCAGTTTGTACTCCCGCGCGAGCAATGCTTGTTACAGGTCGCTACCCTCAAACCACCGGGCACCTGATCAATACGACTAGAACGCGTCATTCTGAAATATCTATTGGGGATACTTTTGCGCATTGGGGGTACAAGACGGGTTGGGTCGGCAAGTGGCATCTTCATACGGGGCTATGGCCTGCGATTGATAGAATGCCTCAGCACCCAGATTGGGTACCAGAGGGACGAGATCGCTTGGGCTTTGATTACTGGAGAGCATACAATCAACACATGGTCTATTTCGATGGTTTTGTCCACAAAGACGACTGGAATTACGAGCGTTGGGACGGCTATGAGACCGAAGGATTGCTCAAATATGGTTTTGAATTCATGGATTCCTCTGTCGATGAGCCTTTTTTCTTGGTTTTATCTCCTCACCAACCTCACTTTACTCCCTTTGAGTTTGCCCCTCGGCGTTTCTATGAAGATCTACCGGACCAAATTGAGCTGCCGATCAACGTTCCCGAGGAAAAATTAGAAGTATCCCGTGAGATGTATAGACATTATCTCGCGATGATTCTGGCGGTTGATGAAATGGTTGGACGAGTGCTGAAATACCTTGACGATAAAAACCTTACTGACAATACGATCGTGTTGTTTACCTCAGACCATGGGACGCAGGGAGGATCTCAGGGCGTCAATCCGTGGTCAAAGAAGAACCCCTTTGACGCATCAATACATGTGCCCGGGATTATCCGTTACCCTGGGTCGATAAGCCCAGGAACAAGAACACAGCAAATCGTGAACATGGTGGATTGGTTCCCTACCTTATGCGGGCTGGCTGGGTTAAGGGTCCCGCGAAGCATAGAAGGCCAAGATCGTTCTGAAATTCTTCGAAATAATGGGGATGTTGAACAGGATGCCGCCTTTATTATGAATTTTTCGAAGTGGTTTGATTGGTTTGAAAACGGTGCCGAATGGCGAGGCGTTCGAACTAACACGCATACCTATGCTCGTTGGCTTGATGGGAGAGAGCAGTTGTATGATTTACAAGAGGACCCTTTTCAGATGAATAATCTTGCGGGCAAGGATTTATCGGTTCAAACGTCGTTACAGGAGTTGCTCGCTCATACCCAGTCTTTGCGTAACGATGAGCTTGTTCCTTGTAAAGATTGGAAGCATTGGCTAGACGAACAGCGCCGGGTCATTAAAAATGCGTACGGTCCACTAAGTCATCCCGAGAGCGAACCTGATTGGTCGTTACTACATTGAATACTGACTTCCCTATTACTTTGTCCAAAGAAATGGTCGCTAGCTACGATCTTTCCGGATACTTAGTAACGCCTGGCGTGCTTTCTCCCGAAGAAATCGAACGCTACGGTGCTGCCGTAGATGCAGAGGTTGGTGTTCGGACTCAAAAAGACAAAAGATCCGTGGCGGAAAAAAGCCTTTACGAACAGTCTTTTATTCAGTGTATGCGTTTATGGGAAACAAGCGAGGAGGTCCGTTCTTTGAGTTGTCATTCTGGGTTGGCTGGCATAGCAGCGCAGCTTATGCGGGTGGACGGTGTCCGGATGTGGCAGGACCAGGCTCTTTACAAAGAGCCAGGAGGTAGAGAAACAACACCACATCAAGATCAAACATTTTGGCCCATAGGAGACGAGCCGTTGGTCAGCGCGTGGATACCATTTGAAGACGTCACCATACAAAATGGCGCTATGGCCTACGTACCGGGCTCTCATAAGGCAGGTCGATTGAAAGTGGTGGACATTACTCATTCAACCGACCCTTATGAGATTCTCAGCGATTCTGCCTTGGGAGGCAGAAAGCCAGAGTATGTCGAGGTGCAAGCCGGATCAGTCATATGGCATCACGGATTGACGGTTCATCAGGCTGCAAGTAACAAGAGCGAAAAGGTCCGTCGAGTGTTTACCGTTGTCTACATATCCTCTGAGGCCAAGCGCGTNAAGTCTTGGCCAACTTTTCCTTTAGATCGGGAGCACATCGAGGTGGGCGAACAAATTCGTGGTGACGGGATGCCTATTTTGTGGCCGCCCCAAGGTCAACTTCCAGATGCGCCTGAAATCGTTGGAGAATCGACCGGACCGCAGTTTCGAGCTAAAGCCGATTGAGCAGCCGAGAGGCGCTTGCTGCGACTTGAGCGTTCACAACCTTTAATCTGAAAAAAGAGGGCACGATAAGTCGCTTGGCGCGAAAAAGCCCTTGGTGTAACGTGTTCGACGTGAAGAAAAATGGGGAAATATATGGAAGACCAAGCTGTCGTCGCGCAAAAAGCGCCTTATATGGTAGAGGTTGAAGAGGGCAAAACGTATTTTTGGTGCTCTTGCGGTCAAAGTGATAAACAACCTTTTTGTGATGGCTCCCACAAAGGAACGTCATTTTTACCAATGAAATTTGAAGCGGAGAAGAGCCGGCAAATGTATTTTTGCGGATGTAAACAAACTGACAAGCAACCCTTTTGCGATGGGGCGCATTCGAAGCTTTAAAGAGGCATTGGTTGAATGGGCTGATCATTAGGTTGTCAGGCCACTTTTGAGAACAGATAATTGAGTGTGGCCTGATGATAATCCCAGGCTATGTTTATCCAGTTGATCCAAAGCGGATTAGCTATTTCGGCGGGGTGTATATTGGCGACTAATCTGCTTTTGACCTATGTAGGTGAGGATAGACCGGGGATCGTTCAGGAGCTCAGTGCGCTAGTCAGTGCGCACGGGGGAAACTGGCTTGAGAGTAAGATGTCGCGAATGGGTGGCAGGTTCGCGGGTATCGCTTTGGTCGAAATATCGACTCCTCATGTCGAAGGGCTTAGGTCTGAGATCACGCAGATACCGGGACTGTCAGTTTATCTGGAAGAATCTGGTGTGCCGGAAACTGACTCAGATACTCTTGCATATCAACTTAACATCGTGGGCCTTGACCGAACGGGTATTTTACAAGAGGTTACGACCGAGATGTCGAGGCAGAGTATAAACGTGATTGATTTAGAAACCAGTGTTAGGGCTGCGCCAATGTCAGGCGACAAAATGTTTTTTGCCGACGCGCAGGTTCTCGTGCCATCAGACGTCGATCTGGCGGACTTGCATGATCGACTTGATTCGGTGGCTAATGATCTTGGTGTAGACATTTTGTTGGAGCTATCAGAATAAATGCGAGAGACCAGCACAAAAAATGACCTTGTTCTCGAGAAACAGAGCGTTTGAGTGTTTTCC
>PBUF01000002.1 GCA_002727775.1 Gammaproteobacteria bacterium | reverse complement strand
CCAAGAATCATTGGGCCGTACGCACACATATAGTCGATGTACTTGTTGTCATCGATATCCCAAAAATAAGCGCCGTCACTCCGAGAAAACCATTTTGGTCCGGGCCGTCGAANCGACGTGCCATAATGACCAAAAACTCCGCCGGGGATCACTTCCCTTGCGCGAGCCAACAAATCCTCTGACTTTTGGGTATCAAATCTATCCATTCAAACCTCCTGTTAATCCGTCATTTTTACAGNAAATACTGATCACTGTTAAGGGTTTTAGAGAGCAATAGAACCTTGTGAAGTTAGATAAGTCAGTTAAGCATTTAACGATTTGTAATTTGGAGCAGGCTCAAAAGAGCGATGACATTGCTCCAACATTGCAGCGACTTCCAGAGGCGTCTCGTCCTCTAGATAAGGCCCAACGATTTGAACACCGACCGGCAGCTTATCGGTCTTAGTTTGACCAGCGGGCACAGCGGTNGCAGGAAGATAGGTTAGTAACGAAAAAGAGGCCCAAAAAAGAGTATCTAACATNGCAGACCTGTCCTCGCCGTTGACTTGCCAACGTCGAAAAGCGATCGGGGTATGGTCGTGCTCAAAAGCCGGTAAGGGAAGGATCGGTGCTAAAAGGACATCGTAATTCTCAAAGAATTCCATCCACTTACGCTGAAGCTGAAAACGACGCTCATTGACTTTATTCCATTGCGCAACTGAAGCTCCAAACATGGCGATAATATCCTCGCTCATCGGTATAGGAGCCAGAGCCTTTGCCATGGCTTGCTTCATCTCTTCTGGAACACTCGCATCCATGTGCGAGTACATGATCTGCAAATAGACTGCCAGGTTTTCTTGAAAATCAATATCAGGCGCTACCTCTCTAACAACAAGGGCGCCTTCTTTCTCCAGCGAGTCAGCTACAGCCTCTAGCTCTGCTTTCACCTCATGATCGATCGGATAATTCGGTTGGTCAAAGCAAGTCGCAACCCTTAATTTTTTTATATCTGTACACCTTGGTGNNGGTANTTGAATGNTCCAAGCCGGTGCCTTTTCTGGAACCGGCCCGATAAGAATACGCAGAGCATCACGAATGTCGCGAGCGCATATACCCATTGGNCCNACCACCCAGAGATCTTGCTCAGAAATTTGTTCNGGCCAATCAACTAANCTTCGTTGAGACACAATTCCATGACTCGGCTTGTGACCGTATACACCNTTCANATGACTGGGTATNCGGATAGAGCCCCCTATGTCTCCGCCCAGNTCAAGAGGCGTCATTCCGGATGCAAGAGCGGCCGCNGCGCCGCCAGAGGACCCTCCACAAGTTCGTGTTATATCCCAGGGATTATTGGTAGTCCCGTAAATATCATTGAAGCTTTGAAAATCACCACTCGCAAGGGGCGTATTCGTTTTACCTAGGATGATCGCTCCAGCATCTATGTATTTTTGAACCACATCAGCATTACNATCAGGAATATTATTTTTCAAATGANGCAAGCCGTTCGCGCTAACTATGCCTTCCGTCAAANATGCATCTTTAATCGTAAGGGGAACACCATGTAATGGGCCGCAATCTTGACCTGATCTAACCGCCTCGTCAGCGATATGAGCTCTCGATAACGCTCGCTCAGCATCGACCTGTACAACCGCGTTAACNTCCGGATTAATCCGCTCTATGCGATCCAAGTAAAAATTAANCNCTTCCTTGGAGCTGATCGTCTTGTTCTTGATTGCCTTGGCAATCTCAAAAGCAGACTCGAACAAAACTTCCAAATCGATCTCCCCTTAATACTTCGAATGCCGTCCAAGNACCGCTTCTCAACAAAAGCTCCACTTCTTAGGCTCTCACAGTTATGATCTTAGGGTCCAATCTTTTGTAGCCATCAACATGCAAGCAGAGAACGATATTCCTGAGATTCTTCAAACTCCAGCCTTAGCAGGCGTAGAGTGGATTAACGCGCATAACAACACAAGCTATGAGCTAACGGGNCTGGTAGGTTCGGAAGAAGTGCAAGATATTAACTCACCCTTCCAGCTTGGATTAATTCTGTGTGACGGCGAAATTTGTGCCAGAGAGCAAGTCCTTTGCACACCTACAAACGAAGGGTACACATTTGAGCATGTAGAAGCCGCTGCGCCTGATATACCTCCACTCCTAGATCCTCCCGTCGGAATAAGAAGCAATTGGATAGATGAACAGTTAAAAAAGTACGAATTCATCGTTCTTCTCTATTACCGCGGGCTGTGGTGACCTCCCTGTCGCTTCGAGTTACGAAGCTACGTCAAAACAGGAGTCGTTGATGAAATACGCTCAGCAGGCGGCGAGGTTTTTGGGATCACCAGCGAACCACACAGTCTCGCATCTGAGGCTGAAGAAGCCTGGGAGCTCCCGTTCCCAATCATAGGTGATCCGCATCATGAGATTCGTCAACAATGCAAAGACCGAGGCTGGCTGGACGTCTTTCATAATGAAGATTATGGCCATCTTCGGGCTCGAGTCTGGGCATCACATCCTAAGGGTTACTACCAACCTGCGGTCTTGACACTCCACAAGACAGGCCAGGTTCTGTATCGATGGCGCTGCGTACCTAAATTTAGCAACATGAGCGGAGCGGGCGCGCGGCCCGAAGCGATTTATACCTGGGACAAAATCAAAGACGGCATGCAGCAAACCGGTGATGCTGCTATCGACCAGAACCCTGTCATGGGTGCTAAAGACCTCTCCTGGTTTCGATTTCTGCTCATAATGACTGCGCACGGTTGGTTCATTAGACCGAAAGCCTTTCCACTCAAAAGAGATGGCGACAAGGAAAGAGTCAGCCCTACAGCGATGATGCCAAGGGTTTATGCTTTTCTCGCTTTTTGGGCGGTCTTGTTGCTTNTATTACCCATTAGTTGGTTTGGCGTTGCAGTATTNACTTGGTTCATCGCNTACACACCNGGNCTANTTGAGATNCANCGTCANTTNCAGAANGAGCCNGANCNCTACTGACCATGGCTCTTATCCACGATCACGCCGGCGAGCATTCCGATGACATCATAGCCAAGCCCGGCCCAGAGCAAGAGGCTCTGGGGCCTCTTCTGGACTATCAGAGCGCGTGGAACCTGAGAGACATCAAAGGGATGAAAGCTGCTTTTCACTTCCCTCACGTTCGTATTGCCAGCGGGAAAATAACNACTCTAGAGGAAGACGCTGCTTTTCCAGAAGGTTTCTTTGAACGATTCATTCAAACTACAGGGTGGCACTATAGCCTATGGGATTACCGTCATGCAGTTCAAAGTACTGCCGACAAAGTTCACTTCGCTGTGCAATTCACTCGATATCGTGCCGACGACACTGTCATAGGGCACTATCCTTCCTTGTGGATTGTTTCTCTCATTGATGGACGCTGGGGCGTTCAAGCAAGATCAAGCTTCGCCCCCTAACCGGATCGATTGAGATACTCCTGAACGCGTTCCTTCGCATTTTCTCGAATATCCATATGAAAGACTGGATAGTCCAGACCATGGTAATTTCCGCCGCCAAAACTGCCACCCTGCTCACCGAATGGCGTGCCTGTTTGGTCCGATATATAGAGAGCGCCATCTTTACACTGAGCCCTCAGCATATTCTTGATCGGCGACCCCAGCGGATCAAAGGCAACCCCTGTGGCTACATCACTACCGCTTAACTCAACCTGAAATACTCCCGAAGCAACCACGGCGCCCAGGTGTGAAGACTTCTCAGTCAAACCACCATCTAGCCGCCAACTTAAAGGATTGGTGCAAACATTTTCGGCAACACCAGGCATTTCAGTGTCGATCACATCTTCACTCCAAGTATCCCAGTGAATTGCACAGTGTAAGTCTGTTGGCGAATCACAAAGCGTTACTGTTTTCATATCATCGAAAATTTTACGTTGAATGGTACCGCCGATGATGTATGCAGCTACCATTCGCTGAGACAATTCAGTCCCGTCAATTAGCTCCTGAAGTAGTCTAGAACTGTGATGGGTACCCTGGCTATGACTAGCTAAAATGAACGGCTTTCCTTCTGAAAAATTAGCGATGAAATATTCAAACGCTCTCCTAACGTCCTGATAGGCAAACCCTAATACCTGATCTCGCACTTCTTCTTCCTGGAAATAGGAAAATATATTAGCCTGCCGGTACCTGGGCGCGTAGACGTTACAACAACCGTTGAATGGGCTTGCCTGGTTAGCCATCATCCACTGTGTATTTTCTTCTGTCGCGCTATTTTTATCCATCGAGTAGGTCCACGATTTTCCCCTCAGAAAACCGGTGGGGTGAACAAAAAATACGTCGACCGGCGCACTACCTTGGATATCCCCATCACCTATTCCCTTGGGAATCATGTCTTCAACCCCAACGCGAGACGGTAATGCTGCCCAATTATCCGGATCAGAGTAACTGGGTGGTTCCACCGCTTCGGTTTCATCGAAAGGCAAGCTAGGACCTCCCATGGTCGTCGCCCAAAAGATCGTCAAAAGCATGCCATTACCGGTTAGATAGAGCCCCCCTATCGCTGCGAGCACTAACGCCAAAACACCAATTAAAATCTTAATGATAATTTTCATTACACCCCTTCCTCTAACAAAACTCACATGAGTTAGCGTAGCAAATCAAAGCAGGGAATTGTTCTGTCGTTTCGATAAGTCTTTCGAGAAAGAAAGACGAGGAAAGTTAAGTCGTTTTGGACTAGCTAGAGATTTAACAGTGCATTATCGAGATCTCGAACCAGGTCTTCCACTGACTCAATACCCACCGATAAACGCACCAAGCCATCGTCGATTCCCAGTTCTTTTCGAATCTCAGCAGGTATTGAAGCATGCGTCATAATTGCAGGGTGCTCAATTAGACTCTCGACCCCTCCCAAGCTCTCCGCAAGGGTAAACAGCTCCGTTCGTTCAAGAAACTTGGTTGCGCTTGTCAAACCGCCCTTCAAGACAGCAGTTACCATCCCTCCAAAACCATTCATCTGAGACTTTGCGACTAAGTGATTAGGATGATCGGGCAAACCAGGATAATAGACGCGACTCACGGCCTCATGAGACTCAAGAAACGACGCAACTTCCGNAGCATTTTCACAATGTCGCTGCATACGGACCGGTAATGTTTTCAAACTTCTAAGTACCAAAAAGCTATCAAACGGACTCATGATGGAACCAACCGAATTGGACAGAAAACCAAGCTGCTCAGCTAAATCTTGGCGCTCCTTTGAGCAAACCGCAATGCCACCAACCACATCAGAATGACCATTGAGGTACTTAGTAGCCGAATGAACTACTAGGTCAAAACCTAACTCGATCGGCTTTTGAATGTATGGTGAACAAAANGTGTTATCACAAACCGTGATTAAATCATGNTCCTTTGCGAATGTGCTTACCGCACGAAGGTCTACTATTTTCAACAGCGGATTNGAAGGNCTTTCAACCCANATCATTTTCGTGTTTTCTTTTAAATTNGCCTTGAGGCTCTCTGGATCGCTTAAATTCGCAAACGAAAACTCAATACCTGCCGATCTTTTACGAACGTTTTCAAATAACCGATAAGTNCCTCCGTACACATCATCCATNCTGATAACGTGATCGCCAGANTCCAGCATCTCGAGGATTGTCGCNGTCGCCGCCATCCCAGAGGCAAAAGCAAATCCTGCTCCTCCTGACTCTAGATCGGCGATACAGTTCTCTAGCGATTTTCTGGTGGGGTTACTGGTTCTNGAATAGTCATAGCCCTTAAAGACACCAGGGCTCTCTTGCGCGTAAGTCGAAGTCGCATAAATAGGCCCNATTACCGCTCCTGTNGATGGATCTGGNTCTTGTCCGGAATGAATCGCTTTGGTNGCGAACTGATAGTTCTGGTNNTCTTTTTTCATTGTGCNTAGCTTAATGCAAAAGCACTTTTGTATCTGTTAATCAGATCAACTTTTGTAATAAAACCCACGAAGGTTTCCTTATCAAACATAATCGCAACCTTCCCATTGGATAGAGTTTCATAGAGTTTGGCTTCATCGGATTGAACATCGAGAGTTTCAAGTTTTGAAACCATCACCGAACTCACCNTCTCAGAGAAAAGNCCCTCATTNCGATAGACATTCATCAGNAGATCTTCTTCATCTAATATGCCAACAAGACGNNCGTCATCGATNACNGGAAGCTGAGAGACGTCTGAACCCCTCATTCGGTTGTATGCGGTGAGCAACGTATTTTCCGTTGTCACACTCACCATCTCACCCTTGTCTGCCCGCTTACTTATCAAATCCAACAAATTACCGTGTTTAGGCAAACTCACGAGTCCGTTATCCTTCAGCCAGGCTTTATTAAAAGCCTTTGATAAATACTTGTTCCCGGTATCACATACAAAGGTCACCACTTTCTTTGGTGTTGTCTGTTTTTGACACCACTTAATTGCCCCGCCTATGAGGGTCCCGCTGGATGAACCTGCTAATATGCCCTCGTTCTGAAGTAACTCCTTTACCGTGCCGAAGGCCTCTGAATCTTTAACCGTAACGGCATCATCGAGTAGCGAAAGATCCACGTTAGTGGGTATAAAATCCTCTCCCACACCTTCTACCATCCAAGAGCCGCCTTCGTACTTGTAGTGACCGCTAATCACAGCGTCGGCTACCACTGAACCTTCAGGATCCGCAATGACCATCTCGATATCAGACTTCTTCTCTTTGAAGAACTCAGCGAGTCCTGCCGCCGTACCCCCAGACCCTACTCCAGCCACGATGGCATCAACTTCTCCGTTCATTTGATCCCAAATCTCCGGACCGGTAGTTGTTCTATGCGCAAGCGCGTTAGCAGGATTCGAAAACTGGTTAGCAAGAAAGGAACCAGGGGTTTTATCCGCGATACTCTTCGCAAGATCTTGATAGTATTCAGGGTGTCCTTTAGACACGTCAGAGCGAGTGATAATGATTTTCGCTCCGAGCCCCTCTAAGTGCAGGATCTTTTCACGACTCATCTTATCCGGAATTACCAGAATCAACTCATAGCCTTTTAATGCAGCCACCAGAGCAAGCCCGATCCCCGTGTTTCCGGCAGTGGCTTCCACTATAGTTCCGCCAGGACGCAGCTCACCGGATTTTTCTGCTTCCTGAATAATTGAGAGCCCAATTCGATCTTTAATAGATCCGCCAGGGTTTTGGTTCTCGAGTTTAAGATAAAGCTCGCAAGGCCCCGTATCAAAGGTGTTAACTTTAAGCATCGGTGTTTGTCCGATGAGGTCTATCAGAGATCCATTAACTGCATTCATTAAACTTGGTAATCCAAAACTGAGTTAGTTACTACGTAGTGCTTCACAAAGATTTCGCGATNAGCGACAACCTCTCCTTACGAAGCCGAGATTATGAGTATGAGAAATAGACGAAGCCAACAATTCTTAGGCTCATTAATTATTAAGATATAACCACTAGCCCATCCAAGAATAAGGCATTGAAGTAAACTCCAAAGATTCAAAATTGAAATTAAATCAGTTAATTTGATTCTCCTCNTTCGCTCTTGGGAAACAAAGTTAGTAATACAAATGCTCAGTCGCCCATTTCTCGATATCAGATTTTTTCTTTGCTCAAGTCTACTTTTCTTAGGTGCTTGCCAAACTAGCTCACAGCTCAATCAGTACCCGTTCTTCGAGTCGCACCAATTATCTAATGCTTATGATTTTTCATCCTGGTGGGAAGTAGTAGTCAAACATGAACAACAAAAATCGAACTTCCATAAATGTAAGATTGACCCCTTTTCCTGTGAGGGTAAGCTCAGAAGCTATAGTCACATCATCGAGCAAGCAAAGAACCTTTCAAGAGAAGACCAAATCGAACTAGTACATCGTTACATTAATAGAACGCCTTACGATGACGATAAANTTGTTAGGCATTATGACCATGAGGGATCACAAATAGGCGTCACTCGGACTTCATGGAAGACGCTTTACGATTTTTTGATTGAAGGTGGCGACTGCGAGGATTACGCAACAGCAAAATATTTTATGTTGGTGGAACTTGGAATCAAAGTTTCTGATCTTCGGGTAGTTGTGACCTACTCCGANAAGTTATTTGGATATCATGCGGTGCTCGCCCTACGCCAACCAGACAATTCGATCTGGCTATTGGACTCGAATTATCCTATTAAAAAAAACTCGCACATGGGNTATCGTTGGATCTACGCGATGAATGANCAAGCGGTATGGGATCATCGCAANGNTTATTGATCNANNNTTGAATAAAAAATAAGGAAAAAAATGAATTTNTTTTTCTTTTTAGTCACTNTACTCGTTTTNTCCAANTCNGCGTTGAGCAATGAGGCCGATGTCATANANGTNGCNAGCCTCGCNGTAAAAGAGCGCATCCAAAGTATTGAGGAAATNAACGTTACCGCNAAAAACCCTACTGATGGCTTGCCTGCNAGCAANACNANAATCGAGAAAATTCTCGATGAAGCGGCANTACTGGAAANNTTGANNCTAGAGTCCAAANCTTTTCANACAGANNGATCGTAGCTTAAAGTTNNCTTTANAGGGCTGTNCAGCTTCCATACTCGACGAACAGCGANTTTCCTGCGTTNTTTTCGTCAGCNCCNAGAAAAGTCCATCCTCCNATGGAGCTACGNGTAAACCTAAAATTATCCAGATTGATCAANAGCANNTCNGCNGGGGGCTTGTCGACACAGCTGAGTCCACGAGCACCCTTNGCNCCCAGTACAGGCTCGCAAGTTAANTCANTNAGTTTATTTTCNTTTNTNAAAGTNAGGTAAACAAATTCTTCCTTTCCATCAGGNGCGAANCGAGTNAANGNTTTATTNAGNTTTAATTTNAATGAAGAATCCTCAAANACNACNGGNTCNTAANNCTCCGAGGTGGTTGGGTANTCGTGCAAACCNACCGTTTTACCTGGTATACATTGCATCTTATCCGGGATCTGAGCCAAACTGGACGCTCCCAGAACAAATAGCATAAACAACACCCAGATCCGGAACAAATGATTAATCAATTGAGTCAAATTCATCCGCTGATTGTCGCANTCTTTNTGAGCGTNTCGATAGTGAATCNTNCATTTNCCGNGCCAGAAGANGANCGCTGGATTCGTGTGGACAACGGAGANGTCGCCTTTTCTACCAACCTAGGTGAATCNGAAGCACTAGAGCTAGAACGCTCAATTCGCCTATTCTCCGCGTTTAGCAAAACNTTTTTGCCAGTTAGGGANAATTATTCGATACCACTAGAGTTAATTGTTTTCGCGAAGAAAGCTGATTTTGAGGACACGGTAAAACCTAGAAAATTTGCTTCCTACACCAATTCTGAACTGGATGGTGTTCTCATCGTCGCTGCTCCCTCTACTAGCAAAGATGTCGATCTTCTAGAAAATCTGAAGCACGAGCTCGCGCACTATCACATGCGTCATACTTCTATTAATTATCCACTTTGGTATGAAGAAGGAATGGCAACCCTGTTATCCGAGGCATCACTTACACTGATAGACGATACAATCAAAGCGGAATTCAAAACTCCCAAACCCACGGCAAGTTTTCCATTA
>PBUF01000033.1 GCA_002727775.1 Gammaproteobacteria bacterium | reverse complement strand
CGATTTAAACGCCATCATCGGTTGGGGACTTGGCGCCTACTCATTTGATCGCTATAAAAAACCCTTAAGAGCACCCGCACAACTTGAGATAAAGAACCAACAATTAAGAGAAAAAGCTCTCGGGATAGTGGACGCTGTAAGTCTGGGGCGCGATCTAATCAACACGCCCGCATCCGACATGTCGCCATCGCACTTGGAGGCTGAGGTTTTCTCATTAGCTGAGCAGTTTGAGGCTTCTTTTAATTGCTGGATTGGAGATGAGTTGTTGGATCACGGCTGCGGTGCCATTCATGCTGTAGGAAGGGCTGCGGACGATCCCCCGAGACTAGTCGATCTGCAATGGGGAGACGAATCCAACCCCCAGGTTTGCCTTGTGGGTAAAGGCGTGACCTTTGATAGCGGGGGATTAGATCTGAAATCTGCTGCAGGCATGCGTCAAATGAAAAAAGACATGGGCGGAGCAGCAATCGCCATTGGACTAGCCAAACTCATTATGAGTCAAAACCTCCCCGTACAACTGAGGTTATTAATTCCAACAGCCGAAAATTCAATCTCTGGAAACGCTTTTCGCCCTGGCGACGTGCTTTCCACACGAAAGGGATTAACAGTAGAAATAGACAACACGGACGCAGAGGGCAGACTACTGCTGTGCGATGCCCTAGCGTTGGCCAGTGAAAGTGAACCAGATCTAATCATCGATTTTGCAACATTAACCGGCGCTGCCCGCAGTGCCGTAGGTGCTGAAATATCAGCCATGTTCACTGATTCAGATTCAATTGCCGAAAAACTATTCACTCACGGGGAGACAAACTCTGATCCTGTCTGGCGAATGCCTCTCCACGAGCCGTATAGCTCGATGTTGGACAGTAAAATTGCCGACTTGGTGAATTCATCTAGCTCTGGATACGCAGGCGCAATTACCGCCGCACTTTTTCTCAAACGCTTTGTCTCCAATCAAACAGATTGGGTGCACTTTGACCTAATGGCTTACAATACGAAAACTCGCCCTGCACGGCCCGAGGGGGGTGAGGCAATGGCGCTGCGCACTGTCTATAGTTACCTGGAAGAAGCTTATGCTTGATCTAAAGGAGCTTGAAAGCTCAGCGAGCGGTACGACCTTCGATCTAGATAGCATCTTAGAGGCATTGAAATTTAATCAGGACGGACTTATCCCCGCTGTAGCACAGGACATCGACACAAAAGAGGTACTCATGCTGGCCTGGATGGATGCAAAAGCAATTAGAAGTACTCTTGAGGAGGGTCAAGTTTGCTACTATTCCAGAAGCCGCAAAACCTACTGGAAAAAAGGCGAAGAATCGGGTCACAAGCAAAAGATGGTAGAAATGTATATAGA
Source organism: Gammaproteobacteria bacterium (assembly GCA_002727775.1). Classification (GTDB taxonomy): domain Bacteria; phylum Pseudomonadota; class Gammaproteobacteria; order Pseudomonadales; family Azotimanducaceae; genus UBA4421. Next base: position 63,143 of record PBUF01000033.1, on the reverse strand, counting down.
TTGTGATGGCGACTCTATTCTGCTTCTCGTAAACCAAGAGGGTCCTGCCTGCCATACCAATAGATCTGGTTGTTTTTATCTGAAAACCGAGAGCGACAAAGTGATGATCTCTAGCGATCCAATAAAATAACTCACTTCAAATAAGATACAAAATCTGACCATGACTGACATTCATTTTCACAACACAAAATCTGGTAAGAAAGANAAATTCGANCCGATCGACCCAGAACACATTAAGATTTACGTTTGCGGCCCCACGGTCTATAACTTCGTGCATATTGGCAATGGCCGCCCAGCGGTTGTTTTTGATGTCTTAGTCAGACTACTGCGGTTGGTTTATCCAAAAGTAACCTATGTCCGCAACGTCACTGATATCGATGACAAAATTAATAATGCAGCGATCGAAAACAACGAATCCATACAAGTGTTAGCAGATCGCTTCACGGACGCCTACGAAGAAGACATGTTAACACTTGGTGTCGAGCCTCCGGATGTTACCCCCAGAGCGACCCACCACATCAAAGAGATTATCAGCATGATTACTGTGTTGGTCGAAAAAGGTTTCGCCTATGAAAATGAAGGACACGTCCTATTTCACGTACCGGCTGATCCGCTTTATGGTGAGCTNTCTCGAAGATCTCTTGACGAGATGGTGGACGGAGCTCGAGTAGATATTGCACCCTATAAAAAAGATGCTAAAGATTTCGTGCTTTGGAAGCCAAGCAGTCAGGACCAACCGGGCTGGAATAGCCCCTGGGGCTCTGGCCGACCAGGCTGGCATATTGAATGCTCAGCGATGATAAGTAAGCANCTGGGCCAAACCATAGACATACATGGGGGAGGCTCTGACCTCACCTTTCCTCATCATGAAAATGAAGCAGCTCAAAGTCGGTGCGCCAATGATTCACCAGATTATGTCCGATATTGGTTGCACAATGGNATGCTGAATCTTGGGGCTGAAAAAATGTCTAAATCCCTGGGCAATGTAAAAACCATCAGAGACCTCTGCTCAAAGCATTCCGGTGAGGTCTTAAGGTACGCACTATTGTCTGGTCAATATCGCTCGCGCCTCGCCTGGTCCGATGACTTAGTAATCCAGGCTAAATCTAGCTTAGACTCACTGTACCAATCATTGCGTGACAAAAGTGGGAGCCTCACATCATCTGATCTGCTAATCAATGAACTGTCTTTCGACCAGTATCCCAAAGGCGTCACAGAGCCTCTCACGGACGATCTGAACACACCAAAAGCACTGGCAGCGATGCACGATCTTGCGGCAGTCCTTCAGCGAGCGGAATCCGAACAGGAGGTTTTTGCAGCGACACAAATGCTACTGGCAGGAGGTAGATTGCTGGGTCTTCTCGATCAAGAACCGGAAACTTATTTCAAGCAAGGCTCTAAAGAGGCTTCGTTGAGCGAAGACGAGATAGAAAATCTTATTCAAGAACGGCATGCAGCGAGAGCGGAGAAGAACTTTCAGAGGGCCGATGAAATCAGAGAGGAATTATCTAATCTCGGCGTTGAACTGGAGGATTTAAGGGGCGAGACGCGGTGGCGCCGAATCTGAAAGATGCCTGGGCTGATAATCATCGGTTCAAATCCGACAGCTAATATTTTAAGGCTTGCTTGCCAAAACATCGGACTAGACAAGCTTACTCAAATACAAACCAAGCATACTCCCCTGGTGCCGGCGGCGATTCTGCCCGCCAATATTTCAAGGATAATCGTAGCTCTCAAGTCTGAAGATCACATACGCGATCTATCCATAGCACCCAATCGGAAAATGATCAGGTTAAGCAAGTCAGGTTATCTTATTTCTGAGATTCCCCTAGGCAAATTCTATTATGACCGTTACGGGGCTAACCTGGTAAACATCTCTGAAGCGAGCCTGCAAATTCTTCTGTCTGACCAAATTCAATCCGATCAGCAAAACACTCTAGAAGACATCAAAGCCAACCAAAACGTAATTGCCCTAACGGATCGAAAACTGCCTGAGGATACGACTGAAGCCGCATTCTCAACTTTCTACGCCAGAATGCCATTTGACAAAGACAGTGCTCATATAAATACGACTTGGTTAGGGCAAAGGCAAACCGCTATCCAATTCAGCACAAAAGAAGCTCAACACATTATTTTCTTAATACCGCATTCCGAAAATTTAGACCCTGGTCACTGGCACCCCTCAATCCGCGATGCGGCAATAACAGCAAAAATCCAAAAACCAAGCGTCTCTAAAAACTCCATCGAAGAGGATATTAATCTTTCGCACTCAGACCTAAAGCTCGGCTCTGCCTGGTATCAGGAGAGTTGGTTGTTTCCAGAAACAATACATGCTGGTATCGAAGACGCCTGGGTTCTCAGCCGAATGCTGGAAAATTACGAAGAAGAAACAAACGAAGCACTATCAAGTTATACCAAATACAGGCGGCCAAGAATCAATCGGTTTGCTAAATACACAGAACAAGAAACCTTCAAATTGCTCAATAGCCACGGACCTCAAAGATTTGCGGAATATCTAAGACTGGCGTTTTCAACTCGATTCATCCCGGAAATTTTTATGTCGAGCCAAGACTGGCTACATGGTTATGACTGCCTCAGGGGCTTCAGATAAACACTACTGTAAAAGCCTGCTCTCTGCTTTGAAGCTTTTCCGTAAAAAGTTCATTTGGTCACCTAGAATTCTCCCGCTGTTGGTTAAAACCAGATACTCAGGATAATTGGGCGTATAAGGCAAAGCCAATAGCTCCATACCGCAATTTTCCACGAGCCTACTGCCCTTAAAGTGATTACAGCGTTTGCAAGCCGCCACGACGTTATCCCACACATCAGTGCCACCCTTTGAGATTGGTACAACATGATCTCGAGTTAGCTCAACATCTAAAAAATCCTTCCCACAATAGAGACAGGTCCCTTGATCACGCCTAAAAAGGGCGTTGTTTGTTAAAGGCGGTATGCTTTGTTTCTGAGGGACCACTCTGCCTTCACAGGCAATGATTCCATGTATTTCGGCCTCGCTTTGCATTCCATTGTGTCTTGAGAAACCTCCCCGGATTTTTAAGACGGGTTCACCCAAAGTCCAGACAACAATATCTCTTGAATAGAGGCATACTGCCTCCTGCCAACTCACCCAGTCAGTAGGCATTCCAGCAACATTGAGTCGCAGGACTCTCGGGATTTTTTTATAAGCGGTTAAAAACTCGGCCATATTATTCCTTTGGTAGCTCCCGGTAGTTAACCCATTACTAATTTGTGCACATCTTTACTAAATAGCTCCAATTTAAAAATATCAATTTAATCAAGAGAGGTCTATTTACTCTGATCTCTTCCGAAGGCAAAGTAGTCGCGGCATGAAAATCTACCTTTTAATTGTGCTAGCGTTCTTGATTTCGGGATGCTCCACGACTGCTCAACAAACCGACATTGCTAGCACCACACTCAAGCCCTGGTTCTGTCAATCGTCCGACGACAATGAGGAGTGGGATTGCGTACGCTCTGAATCACTCGTGAGAAACCCAAAAACAGAAGCCATAAAAAGAGAGCAACGACAAGCGCAAGTAGTCGACGCCCAGATTTCAGAAGATAGTCGAAGTATCCCAACGAAAACGGATACTGAGCCCGCAAAAACCATTAGTCCTACAAGTAGTCCTAAAAACTCGAAGTCCTCCGAGCTACCAGTCTATTTCAGACTAGCCTATAGAACAGAGGAGCCCGTACCATTATTGGACTTACCNAAATCATTCTGGGCGGTTCAGCTCATAGCGCTGTCAAACAAAGATGCCCTAGAAAAATATGCCAACGCTTCCTCCCTNGTCGGTCTTTCCGGTGCGAGAGTCGCATCGAATGGGAAACTACTCTATGTTCTTCTCCTTGGCATTTATGAGTCTAAAGAGCTGGCGCGTCAGGCAGTTGCCAGTCTTCCTAACAAAGAGGCCATGAAACCTTCCCCATGGATAAGGTCCCTCGACTCACTCCACAAAGCNATGCTCTCAGGCGACTATCTGTCTGGAGATAGATCCTATTGATCGCCAGAGGCAACCTTTCGCCTGCCCAAAAAGAGCTGATAAAAGCCCTCGCCTGAAAAAACTAGCAAGCCGAGCCAAATCATAGTCAAAGTGAGCCACCTTGCGTCAGATACACCTTCTTCATAAACCAAGACGGCTATCAAAAGGGACAAAGTAGGTGCTACATACTGGATAACACCCAAGATCACCAGAGGTAATCTGATCGTGGCGGCCGTAAAAAAAAGTAAAGGTACTACTGTAATAACGCCCCCTAACATTAGTAGCGCAAACTGACCATCACTTCTAAACTCTAAGGAAATATCAAAGAAGACACCAAACACCAAAACAAGAGGCAGAAGAAAACAACACTCGACCAGCAAGCCTGTAGCCGCCGGAAGATTGACCTGTTTTCGAAGCAGTCCGTAAATCCCAAAGGAAACTGCTAGCGTCAGACCAAAAACAGGTATCAAGCGATCGGAGTAAAGCTCCCAGCAGACCCCGACAAGAGCAAACAGCACAGCAATCCATTGACCATATCTGAGTCGTTCTTTTAAAAAAATCCAACCTAGAAATATACTAACCAGAGGGTTAATGAAATATCCAATACTTGTCTCGACTATTTTTTCTTCCGAGATCGCGACAATAAAAGCCAACCAATTGATCGCCAGACATATCGAGCTGGCAAACAGTACCCCATACTCTCTGAAAGACAAACGAGAGACGTCACCCCATTGCCCCACTAAGCTTATGATCAAACATAACAGCGGAACCGACCAAAATATTCTATGGGACAAAATCTCCATTGGAGAGGCAAACCCAACAAGGACAAAATAAACGGGCGCTATGCCCCAGATCGTCATAGCGACTAGCGCAAACGTTGCACCCACGTGGGACTGCTGCATTGAAATGCTGGGATCTGCTAAAAATTATCCTTTAGTCGACGGGTTTCGGCAAAAACTTCAAGCGGCGAGGCCCCAACCAGTCCAATAGTGGATTGAAGGTTTGCACTATCTGGTCGAAGGAACGGATTTGTTTTTCGTTCCAGACCAATGGACGTGGGAACCGTAGGTATATTATTGGCGCGCAGGCGATTGATTTCCTCTGATCGATCTAATAAGTCCTGATTTCCAGGTTCAACCGTCAAAGCAAAGGCCGCATTGGCCTGAGTGTATTCGTGAGCACAGTAAACAATAGTATCGTCGGCCAACGACATCAGCTTTTGCAAACTAGACCACATTTGCTGAGGCGTTCCTTCAAATAACCTCCCGCAGCCTAGCGCGAATATGGTGTCTCCAACAAAAACCATCCCTTCTTCCTCAAAATGGTAAGCAACATGACCACTAGTATGGCCTGCAACCTCAATCACACGAGCTCTGGTTCCACCAAAATCTACAATGTCGTTTTCAGCAACTTTACGATCGATTCCGGGAATGCGATCGTAGTCCCCTCCAAAACCAATGACCGTGCAACCCCATTTTTGTTTTAGAGCTTCATTACCTCCTGCATGGTCAAAATGGTGGTGGGTATTCAAGATGTGCGTCAATCGCCACTGTTTTTCTTCCAAAGCAGCATCAATGGCCTCTGCATCAGGAGAGTCAACTGTTGCAGTTTCTCCCGATTCGGGGTCATGAATCAAAAATCCGTAGTTGTCGCTCAAACAGCCGAACTGATGTACCTCTAATCCCATATTTTCCTCCTTAATCAGACAAGGGAATAAACAAACATTCCCTGGGTTCACCATTGATACTGCGGCTGATGTGACCCTGTCCTTCGGTATCTTCTGCCAATAAAATGCTTCCCGCCCCTAATTGTCTTTTTGTGCCGTCCCCAACTTCGATCTCCACCGCTCCGGTCAAATTAACGACAAATTGTCTCCTCGGAGCATTATGAAAATCCAAGTCGTAGTCTCCGCTCACCTTTCTAAACAGTACTCCTTTAGCCGACCAAAGGGACGAAATACTCCCCATCGGGCCTTTATCTAACAACTCGATTTCCACATCCTCGAAGTGACTTTTCCCATCGGAGCCTGTATAGACCCTAGTAATTAACATTCATTTCTCCTCCATACGTTGTCATTTTGCCACCGACACCGAGAGAGACAAGCAAATCATCATTCCGTCTTCTATAATAGAAAAAAAAACAGCAAAGGCGGAACAAAATCCTGATGAATTCGGTCCTCACAAACATCATAGAAATAATTGATGTCGAGCAAATCGAAGCCAATTTATTTAGAGGCCAGTGCCATCCTTCAGAACATGTTTTTGGTGGACAGGTCTTAGCTCAAGCAATTACAGCGGCTTATCGAACTGTAAAGCAGGAGCATCAACTGCACTCTCTGCATTCTTATTTTTTAAGACCAGGTAACTCTACTAAACCAATTCTTTTCGAAGTCGATCCAATACGAAACGGCAAATCATTTTCAACTCGCAGGGTAACTGCCATTCAGAATGGCAAAGCTATTTTCACTTTGTCCTCTTCCTGGCAAAAAGCGGAAACAGGCTTAATACATTCTCAACCGCTTCCAGACTTGCTTCCGCCAGACGCCTTAAGGGGAGACCTAGAAACATATAAGGCGCTCTCTCAGGAACAAAACGAATTTGCAAGATTCGCCTTTCGTTTTGAAGCGATCGACTCTAGATCAGTAGAAAGGACTTCAATTGCTCAAGGAGAAAGCCACCCACCCTACAAGAATACCTGGCTGCGCGCGCGAGATCGCCTTGACGACGAACCTTGGATCCATTTGGGTCTACTGGCTTACATGTCGGATCTGGATTTTATGTCGACCTCCATGTTGCCTCACGGGCGGGAAAAACTGCGGGACGGCATACAGGGCGCAAGCCTCGACCACTCAATCTGGTTTCACAGACCTTTCAGAGCGGACGATTGGCTTTTGTTTTCAAAAGAGTCACCCCACGCTGGCGGCGCGCGAGGTTTCGTCAGAGGTAAGTTCTTCACTCGGGATGGTCACTTGGTAGCCACGGCAGCCCAAGAATGTTTAATTCGCCCAAATACTCCTTAAAACTCTTAAAGGAGCAGAAACCCGCCTGCTAATTAATAGAAAAACGGGGCCCCTACTTGAATTAGAGCGCCTCTAAAATAGCTTCGGCCGCACTGACCTCAAGCTTGCCTGGCTCTTCTACAGATAACTTACTGACAGTTCCATCATCCACGATCATCGCGTACCGCTGTGAACGAGTGCCCAGACCAAAACCTGACCCATCCATCTCGAGACCAAGAGCCTTCGTAAACTCCCCATTACCGTCTGCCACCATCATCAACTGTTCCGCATTCTTATCCTTTCCCCAGGCATCCATGACGAAAGCATCATTGACTGACAAGCAAATAATGCTGTCCACGCCCTTTGCTTTTAATTCATCGGCCTTAACAACGTAACCAGGCAAATGTGCATTGGAGCAGGTAGGCGTAAANGCTCCCGGTACCGCAAACAAAACAACCTTTTTCCCCCCAAACAAATCACCAACCGACATNGCCGTCGGCTTGCCTTCCTGCATCACATGTAGCGTAGCCTCTGGCAAGCTCGATCCTTCCTGGATTGTCATCGTCGCATTCTCCCGTATTTAAATACCAAAATTCTCTAGAACCTCACATTCCTAGTCAAGANAATTCCGCCNGGTGATCACTCCCATGCAAATCTTGGCTGCTCATAATGTGAGACTTTAGTAGGTCGACCGCACAAACAGACTTCCTTGAACTGATAAATAATCGCCGCCGTAGGCGCGGCTATCACGTCGGATCCTACTGGCATTCTCAAAATGGGGTGCTCGCTGGTGTTTACCTTTGTCAGACGCGGCGCATCAGAGCGAAAAAATTGTGTAACAGGTATACGATGAACACTAGCGACTTCCTGCGGATTGATAGTCGTTTCTAACTCAGTCCCGCCCCAAACGACCACTGGAGTAATCGCAAAACCGGACCTCGTGACAAAGTCGTCTAAAAAGCCTAGAACATGGTTTATACCAAGCGAGACACCTACCTCTTCTTCCAGCTCCCTCAAAGCGCAGGTAATGTAATTCTCTTCGGCATCCAATTTTCCGCCTGGCAAGGCCCATTGACCCGGATGGTTCTTAAGTTTTTCTGACCGACGAGTAAGAATAATAGCCGCTTGATCAGACCATCCCTCAACATCCTGAAGTCCATTAATATCTGCTCCCGGACCTACGTCTGTTACTACAATAGCAACAGCGGCTCGCCTCAAACTATCGTCATCCGCCATCACCGCCTCAAATTTGCTCAGGTTTGCTTTTACATTTAGCCTCAATTCATCTGAACAAATAAAAGAACTCAGATCACTCATTTAGATCGACCTAAAATTCAAAGTAACAGTATAGTACAACGGTGAGTCAAAGCCCCATTTACAAGCAAAGCGAAGCTCTGGCATACGGTCTAGCAGCAATCATACTTTGGTCTACTGTTGCGACCGCGTTTAAGCTGGGCCTCAATCATCTCGCTATTGAACAACTCCTTTTGGTGGGCATTTTTGCTTCTTGGTCATTTTTCTTGATGGTCTTGTTATTTAAGCGCTGTTTTTACCTTGCGGCTGAGGACCGATTAATAGCACCGGTGATAGGGCTATTGAATCCCTTCGCCTATTATCTAATTCTATTTTCCGCCTATGACCGCCTACCAGCCCACATAGCCCAGCCCCTAAACTACACGTGGGCGATTTCACTTGCGCTTCTGTCGATACCACTCCTAAAAGAGCCATTAACAAAGAACACAATGCTCGGCTTTAGTCTCAGCTATTTAGGGGTCTTTGTCTTAGTGTACTTTTCTAGTCCATATACCGGACAGACCATCGATACCTTTGGTGTGGGCTTGGCGTTGCTGAGCACCGTCTTTTGGGCTCTCTATTGGATCGCTGGGAAAAGGAGCCGCAGCGACCCAACAAGCCTTACTTTCGTTGCCTTTTCTACAGCTTTACCATTTTCTCTCATCGTGTGTTTGAATGGCCCAGGCTTACCGGAAATCGATAGATATGTTCTTACATTCGGCTTATGGGTGGGCTTAATTGAAATGGGTATCACCTATATCTTGTGGCAAAGGGCACTCGAGCGCGCCAGCAACACAGGGCGAATGGCTCAACTGATTTTTTTATCCCCTTTCATCTCAATGTTTTTTATTTCCACCTTTTTAGGAGAAAACATCACTCCATCCACTCTGATCGCTCTACTAATCATAGTCATGGGTACCTGGGTCACCCAGAGAAGTACAAAAGACTGAGCCAAGACCGCTAATCGGTAAACATTAAGGGCAATTCGAACATCACTAATCAGTTAATAAAGTTGACCCTTCTATTTCCCTTTAAAGGTCGGGCTCCTTTTCTCGAGAAATGCGTTGATCCCTTCCTGCCCGTCTTCTGTCATAACCATCTCAGAGATAGCTCGAGTCTCTAGCTCCATTTGAGTTTCCAGACTCTGGTTAAAGGAACTATCTAGAAGACTCTTCACTTTTTCGTAAGCAAGCGACGGACCACGACTGATCTTTTCCGCGAGCTTCATCGTCTCGCTGGACAGTTCATCTTTCGTAACTACTTTATTCACAATACCCCAATCTAATGCTTCCTCAGCTGAAAGCACCCTGTTCGTCAACATGAGTTCTCTGGTCCTCCGATCTCCAATTCGGCGAGGCATAAAATAGGTAGAAGAGCCATCTGGCGACAAACCGGCATTCGTATAAGCCATGGTAAATACCGAGCCCTCACTTGCGATTACAAGGTCACAGGCCATCACAAGAGAGAATCCTGCTCCTGCGGCAGTACCATTTACAGCCGCAATCACCGGTGCCCGGTTTCTACTCAATCTAGATAGCCCCAGGTGTAAATCTGCTGCCATCTCCATCATCAAACGCCCCGCGCCCTCTTTGGCACTGGCAAATTCACTCAANTCACCNCCAGCACANAACATTCTGCCCGTTGAGGTCAGAACAACTGACCTGACACTTTCATCTTGAGATACATCCAGGGAAACCTGATTCAATTCTTTAGCCATCAAAGGATTCATGGCGTTTGCAGAGTCCGCTCTGTCCAGACAAATAGTCGCAATACCGTCCTCAACATCNTAGTTCAATGTCTCATACATAGCTTATTACCTCTTGTATTCTTCTAACTCAAACTAACTTAACTTCGCTTTTAAAAAGCATTAAGCTGATTACTATTCTTACGAGCTAGTTTAAAGCATATCTTGAACCGATGAGTAACCCAGTTGTCCTAATAACAGGTGGAGCGAGAGGTATAGGTGCCGGTATCGCAAAATCTTTTCTGAACGCAGGTTATTCCACTATGGTCGCCGACATAGGCGTCAACGCCGATTTGAATGATTGGACATACGAATTAGCAACTAATTCTGATATTGATGCGCTTAAAAAGGACTCACCAGATTTAAAAGCTTGCTTTGTTGATGTTACTAACTTCAAAAGCTGTGAAGAGGCAGTCAACGAGACGATTGCATGCTTTGGTCAACTTGACGTTTTGATTAATAACGCGGGTATCGTTAATTCTGGTCCAATAGAATCTTTTGATGAAGAAGCCTGGGATAAAATATTTGAGGTCAACACAAAGGGTATATTTCTAATGACCAAGGCTGCTTTGTCAGAATTAAGAAAATCTAAATCGGCCTCGGTGATCAACACGGCGTCCATCGCAGGCAAGAAGGGATACGCCAACATGAGTGCTTACTGTGGTTCTAAATTTGCCNCAATCGGGATCACACAATCACTGGCTAATGAGCTAGCTCCCGATGGTATCCGAGTTAACGCCATTTGCCCTGGCATGGTTGGAACCGCAATGTGGCTCGAACACTTGTTACCTACCAACGCAACGGATCACACTCAAAAAACCCGAGAGTTTGAAGAGATGATGCAAGAGCGTATTCCTCTTGGCAGGCCACANACTAGCGAGGACATGGGACAAGCCGCACTTTACCTTGCGTCTGCCAANAATGTGACAGGCGTATCTTTATCTGTATCAGGCGGCTTTGAGGTGAACTAATGAGATGGTTTAAAGACCCACTAATTTTATTCTTTATAGGGGGGGCGGGTCTGTTCGCGATGGCAGAATTTGTAGATTCTGAGGAGATTTCCTATCAAATAGATATCAGAGAAGCTGACCTCTCCCGGCTAAACGACCAATGGGCGATGCAAATGAGAAGACCGGCAACTGAGAAGGAGCTCGAAAATCTCACTGAACAACTGATAAAAGAAGAAATATATTACCGTGAGGCGAAGCGGTTAGGTCTGGATCAAAACGACACCATTGTCAGNCGAAGAATGGTACAAAAACTCACTTTTCTCACNGAAGANATCGCAACAACNGATATGCCCGATGAANAANCNCTCAAAGACCATTACGACCAAAACATCGAAAANTATAGGCAACCAAAAAGATATTCCTTCCAACATCGATACTTTTCGTCAGATCGACGCGAAGACGCTAAACAAGATGCTGAGATTTCGCTCTTGAACACTAAAGACCTGGGTGATCCCTTTATGCTTCAGAAAACCTACAACAAGCGCTCAGAGCGAGAGATAGCAGATCTCTTCGGCAGGGAATTNTCTGAATCAATAGCNAATCTCGAGCCTAGTAAGCAATGGCAAGGCCCNGTCAAATCTGCCTACGGCTTTCACACTCTTCTACTTGAATCTATNCAAGAAAGCTATCTTAAGGACTACGAGACAGTTAAAGAGAGGGTCCTGATAGACTTTCAGCAAGAAACACGCAGGGCGGCAAACGAGCAATATTTCCTTGATCTCAGAAATAAGTACTCTGTAAACCTTCCNAACTGATAATCGATGCGACGGCAGCTACTCTTTTTATCATTATTTCTATTCTCCCTCGCGGTTGAAAGTCACGAAGTTAGGCCCGCTTACCTTCAAATAGACGAGATAGAAACTCAAAGCGATAAATCTTTATATCAAATTCTGTGGAAGCAACCCGTCGTGCAAAACAGAAGACTGCCACTGAATCCAATTTTTCCCGAAAACTGCGAAGTAAACGATCGATTGCCTATCGAGATAACAAATGGAGCCCTTCTTCACCACTGGATTACCGATTGCGAGCTTAAAAACTCGAAAATCCACATAGATGGTCTGTCTGTTACGCTCACCGANGTCATGGTCAGATGGAATTCNATTGACGGAGAGGCCAAAAATTACCTGCTTAGGCCTGAAGATCCTACCTTGGATCTTGGGGGAGAAGCGACACAAACGAGCTCCTACCTGCTAGTNGGTATCGAACACCTTGTTTTTGGCATTGATCATGTCCTTTTTGTCATGTGCCTATTCTTTTTAATTCGAANCCCCATCGCTCTTATCAAGACCATCACTTCATTTACAGTGGCTCACAGCATCACGTTAGCTCTGTCCGTTCTGCAACTGGTCGAACTCGACCAAGGTCCTATCGAGGCGGTGATTGCGCTTTCCATCGTTTTCTTAGCAAGAGAGCTTCTTGTTAGCGGCGCCTCTAAATCCTCTATGACNCTGGCCAAACCCTGGCTAATGGCGTTTTTTTTCGGCTTGCTCCACGGTCTTGGGTTTGCCGGCGCGCTTAGAGAAATTGGATTGCCGGAAGACTCTTTTTGGTCATCTTTGCTACTGTTTAACATAGGCATTGAGCTCGGCCAGCTCATGGTGATCGCCATACTTGCAGGTCTGACTTGGTTGCTGGCTCAAATCAAATTCAGACAGCAGGGTATCTCCTACGCGAGCTGGATCGTAGGTATGGTAGCCGCCTACTGGACCATAGATCGTACGCTTCTTCTGATATAATTTTCCTCTAAGCAATCGGAGTCTCGCTAATGAAACACCTCAAGACTTATCTTCTATTACTGTTAGTTTCGTTCTTTGTCTTGGGATGCACTCAAGAAAGCTTGAGCCCGGAAGAAGAGATTAGAATTCAGATGGAGACAGCTCAAACAGGAGACATCATCCGAATTCCTGAAGGTGTGTNTAAATTTAAGCGCAGTCTGGTCATGAACNCTGATGGCGTAACAATAACAGGNGCTGGGATGGACNAAACCATTCTAAGCTTTTCCGAACANATCGCNGGAGCAGAGGGNCTTAGTGTAAATGCGAGTGAGTTNANCATCGANGACCTAGCCATTGAGGATACCATCGGTGANGCNCTGAAAGTTAACGAAGGAAACAACATTGTTATTCGGAGAGTGCGNACGGAGTGGACCCGAGGTCCNAACGTAAAGAATGGTGCCTACGGNATCTATCCTGTACAAACCACTAATCTTCTAGTTGAAGAATCTGTAGCGATCGCTGCTTCAGATGCTGGTATTTATGTAGGTCAATCAGACAATATCATCGTCAAAAATAATAGAGCAGAGTACAACGTGGCGGGCATTGANATTGAAAACTCTACNAACGCNGACGTTTTCGACAACTTGGCCAAGAATAATACCGGCGGGATACTTGTATTTAACATGCCCCAGATATCGAAAACAGGTCATAGTACCCGAGTATTCAAAAACTCAATTATCGAAAACAATACTGAAAATTTTGCGGCCGAAGGCACCGCGGTCTCCGGTGTGCCCAAAGGGTCAGGCATATTGATCAACTCCAACGACCTAGTGGAAGTCTTTGACAATGAATTCAACAACAATGACACCGCGAATATTGTGATCTCAAGCTACTTCAGCGCCAACTACGCAGGTCAACGCGAACTGGCAGAGGAATTCGACCCTTACCCTGAAGGAATTTTCATTTACGACAACAAATTCGTCGGTGGAGGTTCTGAGCCAGGTAGAGACTATCTCTTGGAACTTAAAAACGCGGTGTTTGGCGAAAATGGTCAATTTCCTGATGTCATTTGGGACGGCATGACAAACCCAGCAAANCCCGATTCTAAGCTNATTTGCATTCAAAATGGCAACGCAAAGATNNTAAATATAGACCTCGCCAACGAATTCGCGGAACCGCGAATCGACGAGGNTTCACATAATTGCGTGCTTCCAAAGCTNACGGAAGTTGTGTTGAGTGAAAGCTAAGACGTTACCTNTGTTATGTTGCTCGTTCTTTTTTTGTCTGTCACTGATCTTAGGTTGCGGCCAATCAGGTCCTGAGAGCAGTAATTTCTTCCTTTCAAACGAATACCCAGAAAAACTCTCGGACTGGAATCTGGTTTGGCTGGACGGAGATTCGATCAAGATCTCTGAAGATTCGACCGTTTATAATCTCAATTCTTCTTTATTTTCTGATTANGCATCGAAACTCCGAACGCTTAGACTTCCCAAGGGTCAGGCGGCAGTTTATGAGGAACACGATTCCTTTGTATTTCCAGTAGGCACCATCATTTCAAAAACTTTTTTCTATAGAAGTTCCAACCAGCAAACAGTGAGCCTCAACAGTAATTGGAGCGGATCTCCTGAAGATTTAACATTGGACAACACGAGACTCATCGAGACACGCTTGTTAGTAATGCAAGAAACCGGCTGGGAGGCCCTTCCCTACATCTGGAAAGGCGGAGACGCNTANTTNACNATCACCGGTGACCTNNAGGAATTAATGCTCGCCGATNCAGACGAAAAATTTTTCTACCAGGTGCCNAGCAAAAACCAATGCGCAAGTTGTCACACGACTAACCATAGCGAAGGAGCATTACTACCTATTGGTCTAAAGGCTAGACACCTGAACCACTCAAAAACGCATTATGGAGAAAACCAGTTACTGCACCTTCAAAAAAACGGGCAATTGACAGGATTACCTAATATTGAACAAGCTCCTCAACTCGCTGACTTCTCTGATCCATCAGAGTCAATAGAAGCCCGCGCCAGGGCGTACCTGGATATCAATTGCGCGCATTGCCATAATCAAAAGGGCCCCGCAGACACGTCCGCTTTACTCCTAGAGTACTCCGACCTAGAACCTCGCTCCTACGGCAGGTGCAANCCTCCAATTGCGACGGGCCGAGGGTCAGGTGGTCTTCTGTATTCCATAGTCCCAGGCCAAGCACACGAATCCATTATGTCATTTCGTTTGAGCTCTAGGGATCCTGCGGAAATGATGCCAGAAATCGGCAGAACCCTAGTTCATAAGGAAGGTGTGNCACTGATCGATAAGTGGATTAATTCCATGACCGGTAGGTGCGTCTAAACATAGCTAACGGTAAACGAAGTATTTATTAACAAAGTAGTTAAAAATCGTTGCTGAGATGGATCCAATAGTCAGACCAATCAGCGGCGCTTGATAAGAATATCCATAGACTAACCAAACCGCGTAAACCGAAAAATTTAAGCCCGCACTTAGGCTCTGAGATACCAGATACCTGAAAAGAGTCCCTCGTGAAGGACTTACCAAAAAAGTAAACCTTGCATGCAAATAGAAGGCTGCCATTAACGCGANTGANCAGGATNCTNTTCTAGATANNAGNGGAGNCAGNGNNAATGCATTNATCAGCGTAAACAACACCAAACCATCGACGATGAAAATCAAACCGCCCACTAATAGAAAACGAGAGACCTGACCAAACTCTTTTTTCACGCCGCCTCCCTCCATTTTTATAATCAAGGTCACTTTAAGACAAATTCTCAAACGAGCCAGTTCAGATGAAGCCTATTTAGAGGTAACTACAAAAGAGAACCGTTAGCAGTTAACATCAGCCACACGATGCACTAACGGAGCTGGTATTCCAAATGGCAGAAGAATTAAGCGTCCCTATAGTCTGTCCAACTGAAACCGTTGTTGAAGAGTGGATAGATTACAATGGCCATCTCAATATGGCCTTNTATAACGTTATTTTCGATCACGGTATAGACCACCTCTACGACCATCTNGGTATAGGCAAGGACTACACANAAAGCGGTATAGGATCATGCTTTACTTTAGAGGCTCACGTGCATTATCTGAATGAGTTGTCNTTAGGTGACGAAGTGAGAGTCGAGCTGAGATTGATCAATTTCGATTCGAAGAGAATCCACATCTTTGAAGAGATGTACCACCAAAAAGAAGGTTACCTTGCAGCCACCTCAGAGCAGATTGGTATGCATATTGATATGCAAACAAGACGCTCCTCTCCCCTGCCCGACGAAGTCCAGTCCAAATTAGAAAAACTTCTAGAAAGGCACTCCAAGCTCCCCCTACCTGAGCAGCTCGGCCATCAAATCGGTATAAAAAAGCGTTGACCTACCTCACTCCAACTTGGTGAGATGAATCCCTTTGGTTAGTAGCCTTCTAGTTCACCAAACCGGTTGCGATGGAAGTTGACATCACCAAAGGTTTGCTCAGTGACGGCAGCCCTTTTTATGAAAAATCCAATATCGAATTCATCTGTCATGCCTATACCACCATGCATCTGAATGCCTTCTCNCGANACCANGTTAAAGGTTTCACCTACTTTAGCTTTCGTTAGGCTAGCCAATTTTGAAACCTCTTCTGCNTCTCGATCTTCCTCAAGAGCNGTTAGAGCCTCGAGAACGCATGACTTAGACAGTTCGATTTCACAGAACATATTCGCCGCGCGATGCTTGAGAGCCTGAAAGGACCCGATCGCGACACCAAATTGTTTTCTTTCNTTCAAATAATCGACGGTTCTTTCAAAACACTCCTGCAAACTGCCGAGCATCTCTGCTGAAATTCCTATTCGAGCGATGTCTAAGGCTGGGTCTAGCACATCCGCACCCTTCCCAAGCTCACCTATCAACGAATCTGAAGAAACAGTCACGTTACTCAGCTCTATGTTGGCAGCATTTCTCGAGTCCGCCATAATAGTTCGTATGACATTAACCCCTTCCGCTTCCCTATCTACTANAAACAGGCTGATTCCATCCCGCTCCGCAGTCTCACCGGAGGTCCTAGCGACNACAATTAATTTGTCGGCCACGTGACCGTCCAATACAAACGTTTTTTTGCCNTTAAGANTATAAGAATCNCCGCTAGACTCGGCCTGAGTCGCTATATTGTANGGACTGTGNCGATGNGATTCCTCTAGCGCCAATGCCAGTANCAGCTCTCCNGCAGCAACTTTTGTTAGCAAGTCGCTTTTTTGCGAATCACTACCGCCNAGATTGACGATCGTTCCTCCAACCCAAACTGACGAATAAAGAGGGCTTGCGGTGAGCGTTCTTCCAGACTCTTCTGTAACAACACCTAAACCTTTATATCCAAAAGCCAAACCACCGTGCTCCTCGCTCCAGGGGATCGCAGCCCAGCCTAGGTCAACCATGCCTTTCCAGCTATCACGATCGAAACCATCAGCACTGGATTCATCGCGTAATTTCCTCAGCTGACCAATCGGCGTATTGTTCGTACAAAAATCTTTTGCACTGTCCTTAAGCATGGTTTGCTCTTCATTTAGAATCATCGCCATTAAAATTCCCCTTTACATTTCCCTAACTACCAACCGATGNCGCAAGGCNTCCTTCCCGCCACACGCTTCAGTTATTTATCGTGTTCTTATTNACCNCAGTATTGTATCGATACTAAACCAATTGCTCAAAGCTTCTTATTTTCTGAGTGTTGCCTACACAAACTAATATTAGTCTCTGTGAACAAGTTATTGCATGCTTTATCGAAGGTAGTGCTCCGATAATTCTGGAAAAACCCGGATCTTCATTGAGTGNTTCCTTCCTCGACCCAGACAGGCGTCTGACTTAGACGAGTCCTACTCAGGACAGTAAGTACGCGATCGACCGTCTGTTTTTCAACTTCCTTGACCATTCTCAATGTCTCTACCGTAAGCCCTTGAACATAACGATCGTTATCGTCTAACCCCGCATCGATTAAATTANCTAACTGTTNATTTGTNAATTCATGATTAGCGGAAGCTTGGACTAACGCATAGGCAANGGATTGTCGTACCGTCGATCTAGGCATAAGCGCCACCTCAGTATTATTCAGCTCAACGCCGGGACACAATCGTTCTATTAAAACGTCGATTATCTCTGATGCGTAATGACGTGCTTGACGCACCACCTGACCTAAAGCATAAGCACTATTAGACCGAACCAGATCGTCTTCATCAAATTTGAGTCTTTCGATTAAAGCAGCGACAACTTCTTTCTCGTTCATAAGCACGTGGCTGCCAAGTGCATAAACCGCCATCCTCCTGGTACTTATTCGCTCAGCCCGAGTTAGCGCTATAAGTCTTTCTATGTCTGGCGCTTTTGACGCTTTGATGCCATAACAACCGGCCCTTCGTGTAGACTCCAAATCATCTTCCAANGCNTCGAACAAGAGACCCTCGCNCTTAGAGTNCTGAATCATTGCTAGCAGATATGCGGTTTCTATCCTTTTGCTCTCATCTGGAGATCGCAACGCACCTCTTAATTCGTCAACATCGATCTCTGTCGTTGTGCCTTTCTCTTCTGAAAGACCATCTTTACTCCAATTCCAAATGTGATTAATTACTGGATGGAGCTCGTTACGAACGTCCTCAAGTTTCAGGTCTGAATTCCGATGATCCCAGGCGGCACTCTCTGGCATTGTGGTTCGCATAAAATGAAATTTATACATGTACCTAGATGCCTGACCTTCTAAACTCCGTGAACCTCGATGGAAAATATCGTAATTACAGATGACTGCACTTCCCTTGGGAAGAGTCAGAAACAACCTCTCAACATCGGGCACGCCTAGAGACTGGATTTCTTGTTCGAGTTGCAAATCTCTCTGCTCTAAGTCATCACCGCCCAGGAGGTTTCGTTTTTCCGTGCGATCAATTGGATCACCTCGATGCCAATCTCCGTCTTTCTTTTCGAAGTCCGTCGTCCAGTATTGAGAACCTTTGAGTATTTCAGTAGGACCATTGAGCAAAGTCACCTCTTGAGGATAATAAAACAGTATCGCCCAATCTGGGTGGTGGGAACGATAGTGACCGCGTTCGTTCCAAGGCAAATTGCCATCCTGGTGGAAGCCCTGGTCAGCCGGTCCACTTCGATGAACAAAGTTATGTGGGTGTAACACATAATCTTTGCCTAGTATGCTGGTTAACGCTCCGCTTACTCCGGGATCNTCCAGCAACCGATCGATTAAAGGAATCTGNGCTCTGAGATTATCGCCAATAATGTCCAAGTGCGGAGTTTTAGTCTTAGCATTTTTGACTAACTCATAAATACCTTCGGCTTTTTGATAAAGAAAATCATGAAAATCATCTCCCAATGAAACTGGATCAATAACAACGTAACCATCTATTAAATAACTACGAAAAGCCTCATCACTAAGCAGATGCTTCATCTTTTTGACCTAATCGAAAGCAGAAAGAATCTCCTCGTCTANGAACTGAAAATTTTCAGCCACCACCGTCGATATACCTCCCAACATCACTTCCTCGGCGCCAGCATCAATCAATTCTCCTATACGATCAATAACCAAACTTTTAGAGCCCGCAGCTGTCCCTTCCCCTAGATTCCTGCCTTTAATAAAAGCCTCCACTTCATCCTCGTTATCGCTCACTAGCGTTGGCATCAGTACCGTTTTTTTGATTTCAGATGGGTCCCTACCCCAATCCTCACAATGTTTGGTCAACACCCCAACTTTGTGTTTGAAGTACTCGGCGGTCATGGGGCCTCCCGCCCACCCATCTAAATTCATGATNTCCCCGTATCTCGCGAGAGTACGCAAGGTTCTCTTCTCACCGGTTCCACCAACGAGAATGGGGATATGAGGACCCTGGAAACAGGCCGGGGAGAGAGGCGCTTTATCCAACTTGTAATAAGCTCCCTGAAAGTCCACNGGCGCATCTGACAAAAACAATCCTCTGATCAACGCGCAGGCTTCTTCAAACCTGTCCTGTCGTTCCTTCATCGAAGGAAACTCCCATCCATAAGCTTCATGCTCACGTTTAAACCAAGCAGCTCCTATACCCAAAACAAAGCGTCCCTGACTAATATGATCAACGGTTGAGGCCATCTTCGCGACCAGTCCGGGATTACGATAGGTGTTACCTAAAACCAGATGACCCATTCGAAGTCGTTCCGTCATTGCTGCAACCGCAGATAAAACCGTAAAGCCCTCGTGCGCGGTCAGGTGTTCTTCTTCAGGTCGGCCAGGAGGAGGTATGAAATGGTCAGCAAACCAAATACTGTCCCAGCGGCCTCGATCCATCGTTTTGGCAACACTGGCTATCTCTTCCCATGTATTTCGATACACCCCAACTTGAGCTCCAAATTTCATATTTCTCTCCGCTTGAATATTCTCTAGATCATCGCTTCGATCAACGTGGGTCCTGGAGTCCGCAAAGATTCAGCCAGGGCCTTGTTAAACTCTTCTGCGGTTTTTACGCGCCAGGCAGGCACTCCCATTCCCTCCGCCAATGATACCCAATTTAATTCTGGATTCCCCAAATCCAGCATACTCATTGCTTTAGGTCCTGGGTTATGGGCGCCAACGCGACCAAACTCAATCTGAAGAATCGAATATTTCTGGTTTGCAAAGATGATAGTCGTCACATCCAGCCGCTCCCTAGCCTGTGTCCACAAGGCCTGCACCGTGTACATCCCACCACCATCTGCCTGCAAACAGATAACCCGCCGATCTGGTGAGGCCACCGCGGCGCCCGTCGCGCAGGGCATTCCATAACCTATGGAACCTCCGGTAAGCATTAACCAATCATGTGGTGGACAAGTTCTAGTCAACATTGTCGCACCACCACCACATGTTCCTCCCTCATCTACTACGATCGCATCTTCTGGAAACTGGTTAGCTAGTGATGCACCAATAGACATTGGGTTGAGCTCTCCCTTGGGGAGCTCAGGACGTTCAAGCGTAACTAGATTCGCCTCGACTCCATCTGCACCAACCTTTTCTGCAAGCGCTCCCAATGCCCCAACCACATCCTGATCGCGCTCTACAAGGGTATGCAATGCGCACCCTTCGGGAGTCAACCAATTCGGTTTATCAGGATACGCAAAAAAAGTAACGGGTGGCTGGCTGCTGCATAAAATAATGTGACGAGTCCCTTCCAGCACCTCTGCAGCCTGTTCCCCAAAATACGGCAACCGCAGTAATTCAGCTCTCCCTGCTCCCCGCTGAAGTCTAGGNATAAAGGTATCCATGATCACTCTGGCTCCCGTTGCCTGNGCNATNCGGTCCGCTAACTCCGATTTGTCTGAGGTAATATGACCATTCATCAAGATGACACAGGGCTCATCTCCCATTAATACCGATGCGACTTCGTCTACGGCGTTCTCATCATATGCTTTGGCAGAAGATGGAGATGCCGGTTTTACTGTCGCGGCAGTCCTATTCCAAGCCGTGTCTGCAGGAAGTATTAACGTAGCTACCTGGCCAGGAGGTTTAAGTGCAGCTTCAACCGCCTCCGCACCATCGGCCGCGACATCATCCGCAGATTGGGAAACCTTAACCCATCCAGACACGGGACTGGCTACTCCCTCCACATCCGAGGTCAAAGGAGCATCGTATTTTCGGTGGTAAGTCGCGTGNTCACCNACCACGTTAACAACCGGAGTTCTNGCCTTCTTNGCATTGTGNAAATTCGCCCATCCATTCCCAAANCCCGGGCCCANGTGGGTAAGAGTTGCCGCAGGCAATCCCGACATGCGTCCATAACCATCAGCCGCACCGGTTACTATTCCTTCAAATAGTCCCAACACACATCGCATCTCTGGATTAGTATCCAAAGCAGCGACAAAATGCATCTCTGATGTCCCTGGGTTAGCAAAACAAACATCAACCTGGGAATCCACTAAGGTTTGGACCAAACTCTCAGCCCCGCTTCTATCTTTGACTACTTCGGACATACTAAACTCGATACTAATTTGATTAGGATTTAATATACTCGGCGGTTAGCGCTTGCGCTAGACAGAAAGATCAATTCAAAATCTCTTGTCATTAGAAAATATTGTTACAGNGGCATCAAATACCGCTCTTTAATCATGCAGGAAGGTCTAAANCTCCAGTTACTCCGCGAGGTAAATCGCCGCCTCAAATCAACTCTTCCAGAGGCCAGTATAGAAATTGTCTCCCTACCAGGTCTGCCGTCGGTGCNCCTTGGACTTATTAATAGCGATTTCCCAACGGGACCCCTTGATGCGGACACAATGAACGCNGTAATAAAAAAACCAGCCTATTGGGCATTTTGTTGGGGAAGCGGCCTCGCTACGGCTTCATACATTTTGAACAACCCCCAACTCGTGATGAATAAAAATATATGCGACTTAGGAACCGGTTCTGGCATAGTAGCGATAGCCGCAAAAAAAGCCGGAGCTCGAGAGGTTTTAGCGTGTGATATCGACCCAGATGCTTTAAAAGCAGTAGAGCTAAACTGCCATATTAATGAAGTAGAAGTGAGTCTAATTAATAATCTCGATGAAATTGTAGAGCCGGTATCTCTGATGTTTATGGCCGATGTGCTTTATGATAAGAATAATTTCGCTCTGATTGAAGTCGCTCTCTCACGTGCGGAAGAACTCATCATTGCAGATTCGAGAATAAACAATCTGGTAGACAAGCGTTTTAGAATTTTCAATAAAATGGAGATGCTAACTCTTCCTAATCTTGGAGAATTTGACGAATACAAAGAGGTAACTTTCTACGCCTCAAAAAAAGGTCTATCTGTAAAAGGCCAAAGTCAAATCATTGACCCTCGCATTGGCTAAAACAATCTCACTTTGAAAAACCGGAGACTTGAGCAACTCTACAGCTGACTTTCGATCCTCTAAGTTAAAAGCCCAAATAGATTGCCATTTGCTGTCATGCTCGACGATAGGTTCGAGAAAACCGAATGCCTTACGCCCTCCGTGACTCTCTATAATTGTAGCGAGATTCTCAACTGCGGCGACTGCCGCATCCTTTGAGCTCACTGAATTGAGTCTACATATTAATAGATTACGGAGTGACTCCTTTTTAATAGATCCGTAGTGGCTAAAACGAGCGGCTTCAATCACGTGAGAAGACCCTCCTTGTAAGGCATTGGGCATACCTGTGATCGCTTTAAGATATCTCTCATGTGCTGGAAATTCATAGACCATCAGTCGTCTTTCTGTGCTCAATGAAATACCGTGGATTTCAAAATCAATTTTCAGATCGGCAAGTAGAGTGCCCTCTTCAGATTCGAATAGTTCTTTTTGCCCTTCAAAAGGATCCTTTGTTAGACCATCAAGGTCAGGCGTTGAAGCGAAGCCAACCACAATATATTGATCACCGGATTGCTTGTTCAGAGAAACAAGTTGGAAAAAAATAGGACCTGCTAGAAGATAAGTTCCACCACCGATCAACAAGACCACTATAGAGCCGACAAAAATAAATCTAAGAAGACCAGACATTGCTTACAATCTACAAAACATCGACAAATGACAAAGTCTTAGCATAATGAAGTTGCTATTCGCTGGTAAGGCAATTTTCGATATTTTCCCTTTTAG
Source organism: Gammaproteobacteria bacterium (assembly GCA_002727775.1). Classification (GTDB taxonomy): domain Bacteria; phylum Pseudomonadota; class Gammaproteobacteria; order Pseudomonadales; family Azotimanducaceae; genus UBA4421. The sequence goes on along the minus strand of PBUF01000033.1, from coordinate 39,811 downwards.
ACTTCCGCGAAGAAGCGGTTAGAATTTCCGCCCAAGTCAAAAAATCAATTTAACGGGGCCTCAAAATGGTTGTTAAAGAAACGACCGTCAAATCAGGTGGTATTGAACTAAACGTATTCACTTTGGGAAATGCTGAAGGTAAACCTGTAGTTTTAGTCCATGGGCTGAGGGACTCGGCTAAATCCCTTTTTCCAGTGGGAGCTGAACTCGCTAAAAAATACCTCGTTCTAATNCCCGATCTTAGAGGGCACGGTGCTAGCCCGCGCTTCAGTTCCTATCAAATGCCAGATTTTCTCGGCGATCTTCATGAAACCATCACCTCTCTAACACAAGGATCCTGTGCTTTGTTTGGTCACAGCCTAGGGGGACACATCGCGTCTCGCTATAGCGCTCTNTTCCCCGAAACAATCAGGTGNTTAATGCTAGTAGAGGGACTAGGTCCCCCAAACAAAAAANATGAGAACGAAAGCGACTATGTCCGGTACTATCGCAACAGCCTTGAATCCCGACTTATCAATGCAAAGAAAGGATTGCGTCCATTACAGGATTTAGATCATGCCGTTGATCGGCTAATGGTCAACAATCCTCGACTGGATAAAAAACAAGCTGAAGAATTAGCGGAAAATCTGACAGTTCGATCAAATGGCCTTCTTTACTGGAATTTTGACCCAAAAGCTAACGGAGTGTTTATTGGCGCTTCTCAATTAGAAAATGAAAAGTTTTGGCGCGAAATTGAATGTCCAACTTGCATCGTGAGCGGCGTGTTATCACACGAATACTGGAGTAGAGAGCTTACCTCGGACATGAGATCAGGGTATTTTCAAGAAGGGGAAATGGAACAACGGGCCTCGGTTTTTCAAAACGCTCAACATTATTGGTTCGAAAATTCTGGCCATATGGTCCACTATGATGAACCTGACAGACTTGCAAACCTTTGCATGGGATTCTTGGAGGAGAAGTATGACTGAAATTATCGCACGCGATCAACAAACCTTCGATGGAAACGAGATCGTAACAGCTCTAAACAAATTTCTTCGTCTTAGGACGACGCCAATTGGAATGAAACTATTTAAGTCAGTTGAAGAAATGGAATCCGTTGAGCGTATTCGAAGACCAAAAGATATTCATACCACTGACCAAATCGTTGGACAGGCATCGCGAAATGGCTGGACGGTCGGTATAACAGTGGATGATTTAGTCGGTGCTCAATGTAGCGCTGTAATTGGTCTTAGCCCCCGAGACGAAAAATGGCTATCAGGGGATCGAATGGCCGGTGTTTGGTATGCTGACCAAGAAGAAGCCTCTGCACATCAGGCGGCAATGGACGTTGTCCAGTACGGCAACTATAAAGCAATGGCCGTTAGTCCGCTGACTTCAGGAAGGTTAAACCCACCCGATATTTGTTTAATTTACGCGACGCCTGCTCAGATGATTCTCTTCATCAATGGCCTACAGTGGACGGGCTATAAAAAGTTAGAGTGGGGTTGTGTTGGGGAGTCTGCTTGTGCAGACTCCTGGGGACGAGCTCTTTCGACTGGAGAACCAAGTCTTTCGATTCCCTGTTTCGCCGAAAGACGATATGGAGGAGTGATGGAAGATGAGCTACTCATGGCAATCCCACCGAGTTATCTACCAAGGATAATTCAAGGTCTAGAAGCGCTTTCTCGAAATGGCCTTCGATACCCAATCCCGCAATATGGTGTGAACAACGACGTTAGGGCGGGTATGGGAGTAAGCTACGCTTAATTTATTCAAAAGGAGATTTCCTAGTGGATTTATACGATGCTATGTCGACGCTTCGAGCAGTACGTCGGATAAAACCGGATCCTATTCCTGACGAGGTATTGGACCGAGTTCTCAGGGCAGCCACCTGGGCTCCTAGCGGCGGAAATCGACAATGCTGGAGAATGATTGTCGTAAGAGATCCAGTTCTCAAANTGGAGCTGGAGAAACTCTACAAGCCGCATTGGAACGAGTACACCAAAGGCTACGAAGCGCTCCTCAAAAAATTATCAGGCGATAAACTTAAACAAACAAAGAGAGGATTAGAAGCGGGCAACTATCTATCAGAACATCTGCACGAAGCTCCCGTCATCTGTGTTTTTTGCTTCAATCCTGCTCAGATGACCATTACCGACGAAAATCTCAAAAGACCTAGCATCGTCGGAGGAGGCTCGGTCTACCCAGCAGTTCAGAATTTGCTTCTGGCTGCTCGAAGCGAAGGACTAGGTTGTGTACTGACTACCCTCTTGTGTCTAGAAGAAGAGTCCGTCAAGTCTTTGCTGGAGATTCCAGAGGAATGGTTTACTTGTGCTCATGTACCCCTTGGCTACCCCGTATTAGGAGGACACGGATCGATCTCTAGAAGACCCCTCGAACAAATGGCGTATTTAGATAAATTCAATCAAAACTATCAATACGACACTTAATCAATCGTTTTCGGATAAGATCCGACGTAGTTCATCTTCATCAACGATATCAATGCCCAACTCTTGAGCTTTAGTGAGTTTGCTTCCTGCTGAGGCTCCTGCCACCAACTTACTGGTCTTAGCGGATACGGAAGATGCGACCTTTGCACCCAGAGACTCTAACGCCTCCTTAGCGGTTTTACGAGACATGCTCTCGAGACTACCAGTCAATACCCAAGTTTCTCCGTCTAAGGGTCGATTCGATTGNTTCGACACTGCCGGCCAACTAATACCAACTGCAAGTAACTGTTCTAGCATTATCTTATATCGGGGTTCCGAAAAATATTCCGCTATCCGGCTAGCCACCACAGGTCCGATATCTTGGATGCTTTCGAGTTCTTCCACCGTGGACGCTCCAATCTCCTCTAAAGTTCCAAACTTCATTGCCAAACTTTTGGCAGTCGCTTCTCCCACCTCTCGTATACCCAACGCATAGAGAAGCCTAGCAAAGGTTGTTTCTTTGCTTTCCTCGATTGAGTTGATCAAGTTGTCTGAAGATTTTTCTCCCATCCTCTCTAGGGAAGTAAGACTCTGTTTTTTCANGGTGTACAAGTCAGNAGGTGTTTTCACTAATTCCTTCTCTACAAGCTGTTCGATTAATTTGTCGCCCAGACCGTCTATGTCCATGGCTAGGCGAGAAACAAAGTGCTTTAGACTCTCTTTAATTTGAGCGGGACAATCTAACGAAAAATTCGAACAACGAATTACAGCCTCATCTTCCAATATATCAAGAGAACTGCTACAAGACGGGCAACTCAAAGGCAAGTCGATGGGTTCTGCGCTCTTCAACCGTTTACTATGAATTACCGACACGACCTTTGGGATAACATCGCCCGCTCTCTGAATTGTTACGTAATCGCCCTTGCGAATATCCAAACGGGCGACTTCGTCCATGTTATGCAAAGTTGCATTAGATACTGTCACACCNCCNACGAAGGTTGGCTCTAGCTTGGCAACAGGAGTAATAGCACCNGTTCTGCCAACCTGAAAAGTAACATCCAATATCCGACTGGTTACTTCTTCTGCCGGAAACTTATATGCGATAGCCCATCTGGGTCGACGAATCATTTCGCCTAAAGCAGCTTGATGAGCTAATTCGTTAACTTTTATGACGACACCGTCAATCTCATAATCCAGCTGAGCTCGAGAACTCGCCACTTTTTCCAAATAAGACTCTATCTCCACAAGAGTCTTTGCGACACAGGTGGACGGATTAACACGAAATCCCCACTTAGAAAACTGCCTCATAACCTCTTCATGGGTACTAGGGCTCCATGACCCTTCCAGGGCACCTAAGCTATAACAAAACATCGTTAAGGGTCTTTGAGCGGTAACGCTCGAATCAAGCTGCCTTAAACTTCCTGCCGCCGCGTTTCTTGGATTAATTAGCTGTTTGTTATCTTTCTCTGAGGCCTTTTGATTGAAGAGATGGAACTTTGATTTTTCCATGTAAATCTCTCCACGGACCTCAAAAAATGATGGGCAATCTTTATCGCCAAGCGATAAAGGAATGGATCTTATCGTCCTGACATTAGCGGTAATATTTTCCCCTGTTTCTCCATCTCCTCGAGTTGATGCGCGCTCTAAAACCCCGTCCCGATAGGTCAGTGACACTGCCACGCCATCTATCTTGGGCTCGCACGCATATGACATTCTTTCCGTTGGACCAAGCCGGCTCTCACAACGTTCCATCCAATCTTTAAGTTCTTTTTGATTGGTTGATTTATCAAGCGACAACATGGGTTTAAGGTGCGTAACTTTCTCGAATTGAGATAGCGGCGGCGCTCCCACACGTTGGCTAGGGGACTCTGGGGTTACAAGATTCGGGTTTGCTTTTTCAATTTCTATGAGCTCATCAAAGAGACGGTCGAACTCAGCATCGGTTATCTCAGGCGCATCGAGCACATGGTAATTGTGCAAATGAACATTGACTTCTTCACGCAAGAACTCAAGCCTCTGCCTCGCCTGATCTTGCTTCATTCGCTTTTACGCTCTTAACGACATTCTTCGCCTTGAAAAATCAGCAATTCGTTGTCGCATATGTTCTACCGTTTGGCCCGTCAACACGCTCATCTGCTCATCTTTCAGCGATCCGCCTAACTCGAGAACCAAATTTCTAGCCGTGTTTAGCATCAAGTCAAATATAATAGAAGGATCGTTAGGTGCGGGAAGCTGCATAAAAAAAGTAACCCCAGAAGACTGAAAGTCATCTAAATCAGACAAATCAAAAGTTCCTGGTTCCAACGCGTTCGCGACACTGAACAACTTAGTCTTGGTCTTTTGGTCCACTCGATGGAAGATATTCATATCACCATACTTAAGACTTTGTGATTGCATCGCCTCAACCAGTGAACGACCGTGATATGTCGTTCCAGTGGGAGCAAGAACATTTAGCACGATCAACTCCTGCACGTCACCCGTTGCNATAATTTCCTCGTTTTGATCACCAACTGGCTCAAGGNGCTCTGGCCTACCTAAACCATCTTCAACTGGGTCANCCCTTCCNGTGTCTCGAAACTTGATTTCACCNACNCTCTCTAATGACCGCAAAACCTTCTTTTTTGCGCTTTCATATCTGTTTCTGTCTTTGGNACTTGAGGCAGGACTTGAAAAATCTAACTTTTCTTGGACCAAAATTTTCATATTTGAATCGGGCGTTAAGTCTTCTTGAGACGACGTCGCAGTCGACTCGAACTCCGGCTCATCAGAACTTAAAGCCGGGTCGATACGATCCGGCGGGCTTGAGTCAACTGTTTCGAGGTTCTGCTGCTCAAATTTTTCAACTAACCGAGCTCCACCATTAGGTAACTCACCCCTCAACAGCCCTATATCATCTGGGTCTTCTTGAGCAACAGAGTCAACAATCTCGAATTTTAGATTTTTTTGATTCTTGCGCCATGCAACCCACAACCCATGCACTAAAACTACTAACATGAGTATGCCAAACACTACGAGTATCAGTTCTTTACTATCCAAACCAGGCTCCTCGGCCACTCACAAAGTAGCCAATTCGTTAATCCTACCAACAACTTTGACTAAACAACCGCCATCGCTGCCGCCTCTTCCACGTTGACCGAAACCAACCGCGATACGCCTGGTTCGTTCATCGTGACGCCGATCAAATAATCTGCCATTTCCATTGTTATTTTGTTATGTGTCACAACCATAAATTGGACATCAGCAGACATTTCGGCAATGAGATCCGCAAAACGAGCAACATTCATATCATCCAGTGGCGCGTCCACCTCGTCCAACATACAGACTGGACTGGGGTTTAGATGAAAAATAGCAAATATCAGCGCTATCGCTGTCATCGCTTTTTCTCCGCCGGACAACAAATGAATACTCGAATTACGTTTACCAGGCGGCCTTGCCATCAAGGCGACGCCGGTATCCAGTAGGTCCTCCCCAGTTAATTCAAGATAAGCACGTCCTCCACCAAAAACCTTTGGAAACAACTCGCCAAATCGCGTATTGACGATCTCGAATGTCTCCTTAAATCTTGTTCGCGTTTCGGCATCGATCTTTTTAATCGCATCCAACAATGTACTCATTGCAGTTTCCAGATCTTCTGCCTGGGAATCCAAGTAAGTCTTCCTCTCAGATTCGTTGCCATACTCGTCTATGGCCGCTAAATTAATCGATCCAAGCCGCTGTATACGCCTAGCAACTCGATCCAACTCTTCTACCCAATCTTCCTCTTTGGCCTCTTCGCCAATATCAGCTTCAATCAATTCTTGCGGAACACCTGTCGCCCGCATCTGATCCAAAAGGTTTTCTTTTTGTACGGCCAACCCTTCTCTTTCCACCCGAATACGCTCAAGGACAGATCTGATTTCGTCTATCTCCGACTCGATCCTTCTACGATGCACTTCGTTGGTTTCGATCACCTCTGAAATTTCTTCAACTTTATGCTTCTGTACAGTCATTTCTTTTTCGAGGTTAGATCTTTGCTCTAATTTTTGCTCCATCTCCGAACGCTGGACTGGAATCGGGTTCTTAGAGGCTTCTATACCAGCCTCGATACTGGTTAACTGCTCTTTTATTTCCGCTTCTTGTTCGCGAGTTCGACTCAGAGCAGTTCTGCTTGCGCTAATGCTAGACTGGATCGTCTTAACCGACAATTTTAAGTCATTTAGCTCTTGAATAGACTCTTTGCTGTCCCTTTGGAGCTCTAGCAAACCAGCCTCTAAACTGTGTCGACTTGCTGCCAATCGCTCCTTAGTCGCCTGATCTTCGGTTTTTTTGGACTCCAGTTCTGCGACAAGTAAAACAGCAGCTTCGAGTTTCTCTTTTTCCTGACGGATTTGATCCGAAACTTCCGAGCGATCATTTTTTAGCTGCACCATTCTAGCTGCNGCCTCNTCNACTCTAACCTTTGTAACTCCATGCTGGGTTCTTCTTTCCCCTAGCANTTTATTTANGGCNTTTATCTCTTCTTGAGTCGANTCTCTTTCNGATTCCGCTTCTTCGACTGATTTTTTTAGTCGTGCTCTTTCGCTAAGCAATTCATTCACTGTAGCTGCGTGCTCCTCCACCTCCAACTCTAAGGTCTCTATCAGTTGACCTCGCTCAATAATGCTATCTTGGGACTCGGCCTCGTGTAGAACACGAACCCAATCCGCACCCACCCAAAAACCATCACGCGTGATTATGCTTTGNCCAGGNCTCAAAAATTGACGCTTTTCCATAGCCANTTCAGGGGATTCAGCCGCGAACACNCCANANAACAGCGCGTTGGCGCCTTCCGAATCAGATCTCAGCAAAGAAGCCAGTGTTGGTAGATCCATCCCATGACTTCCCATACCGGCATCTGAAATCGACCCTTTTTCGACTAATGCTACATCGCCAGCAGTCAAGAGATGTAATGAGCTCGCGAAGTCATTTAAATTGTCTACTTGCATAGCTCTAATAAAATCGCCTAATACTATCTCCAGTGCTCTTTCCCAGCCTGGGACTACAGAAAGCACCTCACCCAGCCGGCCTGCATGTTGCAGTCGCTGTTCCTGTATCCAATCCTCAGCTTCGCTCGCTTCCTGGCGCAGAGAAACATCCTGAACTGCTTTGAGGTTGCCCAATTGATTCATCAACGAATTGTGATTCGTTCTTGCTTGATCCAATTCATCCTGCTGAATGATAGCTCGCTCTTTTAAGGCGGAAATTGACGTAATACTCTGATCAACACTTCGGTCTAAAGACCTGAGAGACTCTTCTAGAGTTACGATTTCATCTGCAATCTCTGCGACCCCCTGATCGTCCTCGACAAGCTGCTGTTTCGAAAGGGTGTCCAATTCGATAGCACGTCTACCTAACCTCGATAGTAATTGCTCAGTATATTCAACGCGAGACTGCTGNACTTCCAAATCTCGTGCATTTGCCGACGAGCTTTCAGCGAATTCATCCCATTGCNGTTGCCATTGCCTCATTTGATCTTCGGCTTGTCTGAGCCGCTCTTGCACAGCTTGGTCGAGCTGCACTAATTCATTGAGTTTCGGGGCCGAAATTTCTGATCGTGCTTCCAGCTCTCTAATTTCTTTCTCATCACGCAGTAATAAGTTTTTTATTTCGCTGTGTCTTTCGCGAGCTTTTTGCTGGTCCTCTTCTAATTGCTTAATGCGTTGCTGATTGAACTGAATAGCTTCTTCAAGTCTGGTAATTTCGCTTCCAACCTTATAAAAGTTCCCTTGAACAGAATTGAAATTCTCCGTGATCTCAACACTTTCTTGCCTAGCTCTCTCAATATTCGCCTCTGTGTTCCTTTGTTCCGATATTGTTCGTTCTAGCTTGAGCTCCTGATTACCTATGCTCTTTTCTTGAAGAGACAGTTCGGACTGAATCTTCATAGAACGCAAACTAAACAACTGCGCCGTGAGCAGAGACTCTTCCTTTTTCAGTTCGCGATATTTCTCAGCCGCCTTGGCCTGTCTCTCTAACTTTTCTAGCTGGCGTCCGAGCTCTTCTCGGATGTCGTTTATCCGGTCTAGATTCTCTCGGGTGTGTTTGATTCGATTTTCGGTTTCCCGTCTTCTTTCTTTGTACTTGGAAATGCCCGCAGCCTCTTCCAAATAAACTCTCAGCTCGTCAGGCTTTGCCTCGACGAGCTGAGAAATCATGCCTTGTTCAATTATTGAGTAACTTCTTGGNCCGAAGCCTGTGCCCAAAAACACNTCCTGTATATCTCGACGTCGACACTTGGTTCCATTGAGGAAATAATTTGATTGGGCATCACGCGTTACTTGCCGTCTTATTGATATCTCAGAATAAGCGGAGTACTGCCCTCCTATGCGCCCATCGCTATTATCGAAAAGAAGCTCAATGCTTGCCATAGACGTCGGTTTACGTCCATTAGAACCATTGAAAATCACGTCAGTNAGGTTCTCACCCCGCAGGTTCTTGGCAGAGCTCTCACCCATCACCCAGCGGACCGCATCTATTACATTGGATTTTCCACAACCATTGGGACCAACGACTGCGCATCGACTTCCCGGCAGGCTGACGACTGTCGGTTCGACAAAAGACTTAAAACCAGCAAGCTTTATTTGCTTGAGTCTCATATTCGTGTCGCCTAAATCCTAGCACCCATCTATTGAGATCTACGGCCATCAATTTGCCAAACTCTCAACGAATTGGTTTTCGGTCCAGACGGATTAACCCTCTACCACGTTTCACGAAGTTTAATTCATCCGAATCGAATTGGTAATACCTTTTTTTTAAAAAAACATCTTNAAAAATAAGAGTTAATCAGCTCAAAAAAAACGAATTTTGTTACCCGCAGGTCTATTTTTAGCCNNTCGTCGACTCTTTAGGTCCTAAGTCCACATTGACCTCCACNCTTGAATGGAGATTACTTTTAAAAAAAGTCTTCGAAGTCCAAACCGCATCCCCGCGTTGTTGGCCTATTGTCCCTGAAGAGCTGTAACGAATGAGCACCTCAAAACTATCAGCTTGGGAGAGACGCCTGGTAGGTTGCATACTGACTAGGTCATCCAGCACTACGGAGAAGGGCAACATTTCAGTGGGTCTTTTCACTACGGCGTAGGGCATGCCACCGCCCACAGGCCTGGCAACCATGAATAAGAAACCATCAGACATCTCACTCGACGAGCTCACGTTGACCAACACACCATTCTGGTTTCCAGTCAAAGTTTTCCTCGCTTCCGATACAAGAGAAGCAAGAATCATTTGTTTTGAAGGGTTATCGCTAGCGGATATGACTCTGCTTAATTCCTTGATCGCAAGATCGGCGTTTCCGTTTTTTAAAGCATCTACTCCTAGAATTTCTGCCACTGTTGTATTGCTCGGCTCGATACTCAAAATTTCTTCGATTATTTCTCTACTTTTCGCATCAATATTCCCTGAAACCAGGTATCGCGATTGCAGCCAATAATTCAATACATTCAGATCAGATCCGAAAACTCGACCGGCTTGAGAAAAAGCGCTGCTGGCAAGCGTATACTCAGAGCGCTTTAAATAAGCGTGACCCAAAAGATACCAACTCTTGCCGTCTTCATGATTCGAATCGAGCCTGTCTTTTAGACGATCAGACCATTGCTCCAACTCAAATGCGTCTCGAACCGGATCTAGCATGAGAAGCTTTTCGGCACCCTCAACTTCCATCAGGTCGGCTCCGCCAACAATCCAATAGGTTAGGCTACCTAGCAAAACAATCATGCCGGCGGTCACCCCATAAACAATAGATATCCAATTCCGTTCTGGTTTTGCTGGTCTCTCTGCTTTGAGCCGCTCAGAGCTCTCTGTGAGAAAAACAGTCCCCAATTCATCTTCCAATTCGGGCAACAGAGCCTCATCGCCTAGGCCTTCACGCAACTCTGAGACCTGATCTCTATAAAGANTCTTACGATGGTTTTGTTCATCAAACGAATCGCGGNCTGGACTAGTTTTCCGAATCAANGGCAGGAGGAGAAAACAAAGAGACGCGAAGCCGAAACATCCTAGCAAAATGGCTAGCATCATCTGTTATCGTCAAGTATCTGTTTNAGTTGATCGCGGTCTGACTGAGACAACTCGATACGTGATTCCGAAGCAGAACGAATTTTAGTAGAGAAGACCCACCAAATCCCTAAAACCAGAAACAATAAAGGCATCGACCAGATCAGCCANGTCCTCTCATTAAGAGGAGGATCATACAAGACAAAATCTCCGTATCTTTCCTGAAGGAAATTCCTTANTTCATCGTCTGTCATTNTCTCATTAACAATCAGCCGATAAACAGTCCTCCTCAGGTCCTGAGCGATCGGCGCNTCACTTCCGGCAATATTTATGTTCAGACACTTTGGGCACCGAAACTCCTGAATCAAGCTCTGATATCGGGATTTATCGCTCGCTTCAGAAAACTCAAATNTGTCTACCGTACTCGCNGCCTGAGAGTAGAGACTGATAAGACACANNGGGNCAAAAANGATCATCCACTGAAAAGACCTAAAAACAGAGCTAATGTGACTATATGTCATCAACAAAAGGCAGCATCTGATGACTCCATACCTCGCGAGTAATCGCGCCTACTCTCTTGTAGAGCACTCGACCAGATTCATCCAATAAAAAAGTCTCAGGTGCGCCATAGACGCCCAGTTCTATACCAAGGTCTCCTTCAGGGTCCTGAAGCACCAAATCAAAGGGATTNCCTTGGTCTGATAACCACTGTCTTGCTTTTACCGGGTCATCTTTATAGTTAATTCCTATGAGCTGTAGCTGAGTATCTTCAGAAATTCGAACTAACTCATCGTGCTCCGCCTTACAAGTTGGACACCAGGTCGCCCAAACGTTGACCAAAGTAGCCCGCCCTAACAAAGCATCATTTTTCACTTCGATAGTAGGATCAAAGAGAGAAGCGGCGGCGAATTCTGGGAAAGGTTTATCTATCAACGCTGAAGGCAGCTTATCCCTATCTTGAATCTCTAGACCAAAAAAGGAGAACACCACTATGGTGACAAACAAGGCCAGAGGAATAACGAATCGCGAGAGCCTCAAGTACTCGTTCCTTCTGGTGCCACACCGGTCAACCCAGATGACACTTTACCACGGGAGGCGTTTTTCGAGCCCAAACCTAAGGCCGATAAAATACCGCCTAGTGCCATCAAAATACCGCCAAACCAAATCCACCGAACAAGCGGCTTATAATGCAACCTCACAGCCCACGCATCATCTGTTAAAGGCTCTCCCATAGAGATGTAGGTGTCGGCCCAAAGCCCCGCTTCAATTCCTGCCTCTGTCATAACCTTACCACCGGAATAAGTGCGCTTTTCGGGCATTAACCTGTGCAAGTACTCGCCATCGCGTTCAACATCAAAAATTCCTCTCTTGGCGATATAGTTTGGTCCTGGCACATCCGACACTCCAACAAACGATACTTTTAGCGGTCCGATAATCTGCGTGTCACCAGGCTCCATGCGAACGTCCTCTTCTACCGAGAACACAGTGGTGCAGGCCACGCCTATAATACTGATGGCAAAGCCAATATGTGCCAAAGACATTCCAAAATATGACCGACTGAAAAGTCCATTGTCTCGAAAACGTGCAAGCGCATCGCTACCATGGTTAACAATAATCCAACAGCCCAGACCGCAACACAAAACGACGGTGGATGACCTAAAATCAATAAGATAAGCAATCAAGAAAGCCAGAACCAACGTCGTCGGCAAAAGTACTTTCAATGCAGACCGAAGATGATCAAAACTGGTTTTTTTCCAACGTAAAACAGGCACAAATCCAATCGCAATTGCGAGAAATAGCATTAAAGGGACAAAGAAAAAATCAAAGAAAGGCTTACCAATGGAATAAAGGTTGCCATTGATTACTTCGTAACCGATGGGTGCAAGAGTCCCCCATAAAATTATCACCATCGACGACACAAGCACTACATTATTGAGCTGCATAAAAAACTCTCGACTCAAAAACGAGTAACGAATCGCCGCCGGACTTTCTGACGCTCTGAAAGCGAACAGTGCTAGAGAACTGCCCACAACCAAGGTCAAATAAAAGAGAATATAGGCCCCTCGTTCAGGGTCCACTGCAAAAGAGTGCACGGAAGTTAGAACTCCCGACCGCACAATAAATGCGCCCAATAGTGAGAGAGAAAAACAAGTCACCGCCAACAACACAGTCCAGTGCTTAAAAGCACCGCGTTTCTCCATAACCGCGGTAGAGTGCAGTAGAGCAGTCGCAGCAAGCCAGGGCATAAATGAGGCGTTCTCTACCGGATCCCAGAACCACCAACCGCCCCACCCTAGCTCGTAGTAGGCCCACCAACTACCCAACAAAATACCAAGCGTTAGAAAGCTCCATGAGACCGCAGTCCAGGGCTTCAACAGTCGAGCCCATGAAGAGTCAATCCTATTTTGCAGGAGCCCGGCTATGGCAAACGCAAAAGGTACGGATAATCCTACATAACCCATATACAAAAGAGGCGGATGGACTATCAACCCAAAGTCCTGCAATTGAGGATTGAGATCCGAGCCTTCCACTGGCGTCATCGGTATCAGCCGATCAAATGGATTACTGGTAAAAAGAGAGAAGCAGATGAACCCGAGGTTCAACAGGCTGAGGGTTGAAAGGACATTTGATATAAAATAACGAGGATAGCGATCGCGTAGTAACACGACTGACAACATCCAGAGAGTCATGATTAGGATCCAAAGTAAAAAAGACCCCTCGTGACCACCCCAAACAGCGCTAACTTTGTATTGCCAAGGCAAAATTGTATTCGAGTGCCCTGCAACATAGGCGACTGTGAAATCGTCANCCAAAAACGACCAGACTAAAGCCAAGAAAGCCACCAGTACAAAGACAAATTGCCCCAGAACCTGAGAATGAACTGCTTCCTGAATTTTATTGTTGTGCAGAGCATTCCCCAAAAACCCCATCACCGTGCCTCCCAAAGCAAGGGCTGCTGCAAAACAAAGGCTGAGCTGACCAATTTCNGGGATCAACCTAACCTCCAGTGTTTTTTGGTTGTTTTTCTTCGGCCAGGCTCATCAATTCGGGAGGCATGTAGTTTTCGTCNTGTTTAGCCAAAACCTCGTGAGCCAAAAAAGATCCGTCTTGCTGTAACTCTCCTTCAACCAATATACCCTGCCCTTCGCGAAACAAATCCGGCAAAATACCTGTGAAATACACCCTGAAATCTGAACCCGCCCTATCCGACAAAACAAAAGAAAGCTCTAAGCTATCTTCATCTCGTGCCAGCGAGCCTTCCTCAACCATGCCTCCCGCCCTGATATTGGTTTCAAGCGGGGCCACTCCCGAAACAACATCTTTCGGGGGGTAAAACATGTTCAAATTCTGGTCCAAGGCCCCAAACAGAGCGACTAGCGACGCGCCTATACCGATCAACAGGAAACACGCCATCGCAAGTCGGTTTTTACGTTTACGGTTCACGCGCTTCACTCTCTTCTTTCGATTTTTGGTTCGACCATGCCAACAGTTTAAGTTCCTCTTTCAGAAAGGCTCGCCCCGAAAAATGATTCGCCAATAAGACTCCAAGAGCAAACAAATAACTTACCCACACATAAACTCCGTGGCCATCCATTAGCAACATTTCCGATAAAGAATCAAAGTAAATCAATTTGTCTTCACCAATAAATTCTTAACCCACGCAGTCTTGGCTTCTCTCTGTAGGATCTCAGCTCTCATTCTATTCAAAATGTTGTGCCCCGCAAAAAAATAAAAGCCCACAACCATAATCAGCAGAGGCACCCACATCTCTGGAGGCATCGATGGCTTTTCAGTCAACGTNAAAGTAGCGGGCTGGTGAAGCGTGGTCCACCAGTCNACNGAGTATTTAATAATTGGAATATTGATAGTGCCAACCATCGCAACCANNCCGCTGGCCTTCCCTCTGAGTTCACTATCNGATATGGCTTCTCTTAGCGCANAAATACCGATATAGAGAAAAAGCANAACCGTTGTAGANACAATCCTGCCGTCCCACTCCCACCAGGTCCCCCAGGTGGGCTTGCCCCAAACAGCACCACTAAACAATGCTAAAACGGTTAACGACATACCTAAAGGCAAACANGCAGAAATCAAAACATCGGCAAGCTTCATGCGCCATACATANAAGACAAACCCACCCNCGCCCATCGCCAGATATAAACTCTGAGATAGAATCGCCGCCGGGACGTGCACGTAGATGATTCTGAAACTATTGCCCTGCTGATAATCGGGAGGCGCAATCAGCAAGCCCCANACGAAGCCCACAACCAAGAGGATTAATGCTCCGACCCCAAAGAAACCGANGAATTTTCCAGAATATTCGAAAAACCACCGCGGTGAGCCTAAACGATGCCAAAGTTCTTTAATCTTCAAAACCNGTGCCTACAAAAAAAGTCTACATTCATGTCTAGTCCATCGACAGNCTGATTCTAAGCCCTAATAGCGCTGCAAAGGGGGCTAGTGTCAGAGAGGCAACACTAACAAAAACCAGCCAGTACAAGGCCGGAATACTAGTGAGTCCAAATCCTTCCGATTGAGCCACATCCACTCCAAAAATCAGAACCGGAATGTACAGAGGCAACACCAACAGCGCGAGAAGAAGTCCTCCTCGCCCCATACCAACCGTCAACGAAGNTCCGATGGCTCCCAAAAAACTGAGGGCAACGGTNCCAACCAGCAACGACGCAAATACATTTAAAAACTTTTCAGAAGGCAGTCCCATCAAAAGTCCCANTAACGGTGAAAGCAGGCTGACTAAAAAACCAGTCACAATCCAATGGATTATTACCTTTAAGAAGATCACGAGGAACGGCATTTCCGCANCAACAAAAATTTGCTCGAGCAGGCCATTTTCGAAATCTCTCCTAAANGTCACATCAAGCGACAAAAAATTGGTGATCAAGACCAAAAGCCAAAGCATNCCAATTGCATGAGAACTATTATTCNGCTCAAAACTAGTTAAGCTCAAGTTGAACAAAAGTACTCCAAGAAACAGAAACGCTATTGGATTTGCTATTGCCGACCGATTCCGNAACACCGCTCGCCACTCTCTTTTCCACATCGTNACAATCATTNAGCCAAACCATCGAANGGCGTCAGAGTCCATTCNGTCTTNTCTTCATNNTGGAGAGGTACGTGGGTCGCACATATCACNATACCTCCGTTCAAACACTTTTCCTTAATCACTGCATTCACNAGATCNACTCCTTGGTAATCCAGATGNGAAAAGGGCTCATCCAAAATCCAAACGGATCGCTTGCTCANTATCCAGCGAGCCACAGANACCCGCCTCTTCTGGCCTTGAGACATTCGAAAACATGGCTTGTGAGCTAAATCATGAAGCTCTACACGCTCCAGAATTTCTTGGAGCCTTGCTTCCTCGAGGCTAGAGCCCTCCACACCCAGAAACCAGTTGAGATTTTCAACGGGAGTCATCGTTTCATCCAATCCTAGCCGATGTCCCTGATACAAATAATCGGAGCAGACATATTTGCCTGTATATTGGTCATGCAGGCCTGCCAGCGTTCTCAACAGCGTGCTTTTACCGGAGCCATTCGCTCCAGATAACTCAAGGCACTCGCCACTACTCAAAGTAATAGTAATGGGCCTAAAGAGCTCTATGTCGTTTCGAAGGGCAATAAGATTCTTCAACTCGAGCAATAGGATCACTCCTCTGCTTTCCGTTTATAGTATGAGCAACCGCTAAAAATTCAAGACAGCTTATTCCTGAATTCACTAGCTTTGCCCGCAGGCGCGTTTAGTTCAGTTGCAGGTCCAAGCCCATGTAAAACTGTCTCGGCATCCCGGGAAAATAACGATATCCGCCAAAGGCAAAATCCGCGCGATCGGCATATTCTTCGTCTAACAAATTAATGATTCTCGCGTAAAGTTTTGTTTTGTCATTCAGCTGCCAATGACCGCGCCAATTTAGCACCTCATGTCCTTCATATTCTGCAGTATTAGCTGCGTTAATATAATGCTTACCAACTAGGCTTAACTCAAATTCTTGACTAAGTGCTTCGGAAAAATCGGTACGCCAACGAATTGATCCAAGCCATTTCGGTGCAGAATCTATCTGGTTACCTCTTTGAATCGTTTCACGTCCAGTGGCATCGCGATCGAAGTCATATTCGTGTACCGCATAACCTAANGACGCNCTGATNANATTTCTCCCAAAGGATNGGTACCCTTCCAATTCCAAGCCCCTAGATTTCGTTTTNCCGTCGCTGACGTTATAAGCCTCAGAATCTCTCAAAATAAAATGATCGGTTCNTTCCACATACAAAGCAGCATTAAACCATTCGCCTTTAAAACCNACTTCAAACGCTTCTAACCTCTCGCTATCCAGATCAGCAATAGTTTGACCGCCTCGTAATCGGTATAACTCAGTCACTTGAGGAGGTCTGAAACCGTTACTGAGAACCGCGTAGGCCATTCCTTGAGAAAAATCTCCCTCTATCCCGAGGCGGGCCCCTGTATTTGAAAAATCGTCCTTTCTACTTGCTGGTCGACTATAAAGACAGCCGCCAAATCCACAAGCCGTCCCGTCATCCTTGGTATTACCCACCAGGTGGTTATTTTCATAATCATACTCAAGAAACTCCTGCCTCAAACTATGAATCAAGCGTACCTGGGAATTAATTTCAAACCTTAGGTCATAGAAAAGAGCGGACATAAAACTTGTCACTTCATAATCATAGTGCATCCCAGGTGGTCGAGTAGCGACCAGAAACGCACTCCCAACGGTTGGACCGTCCTGGTACTCAGTAAGAGAACCAGACATTGATTCAAGATGAACTCCTACGCTACCTGAATAACGCTCGCCTTCAAGATCGTAATTTACCAGTAACCCGCCGCTACCCTGATCATTGGATTCCAGTGGTTGGCCAGGTAAGAAATGTTGAAGAAAAGCCATTGAGGAACGTCTTAAATAAGGCTTTATCGACCAGCGGTCTTTACTAATTTCGGAGTTAATGCGCATCGACCAGGCATCCCTGTACGCCTCAGGATTTGGATTAGAGCGTCTTAGCTCGTCGTCCGAGTATGAACTCTCCCCCCTTACATAACCTCCTGTCTCTTGATTCAAGTTAGTCAAGGTCATTTGAGTGTGCACATTCCACTCGGCCAAACCAGTTGTGTGGTTCAAATGAAGTTTCTGTTGCCCGTATCCTGTATCATCACGGTAACCGCCAGAACTCGCTCCCACAAAACTGAAACCAATTGTATGTTCACCTATATCCTTTCCGCCCTTNAACTGGGTCCTATAATAATCATAAGGTCCACCCTCAAGACCCACTGAAANNCCTTNNTGCACTGGCGTGANAACNTTAATNGCNCCATGAAGGGCGTTGCCTCCCAATACCGCGCTTGCTGGGCCTCGCCACACCTCAATAGCCTCAGCCTGCTCCGTGTTTAACTCGAACAAATTATTGACGTTGCAAAAACCTGCTGGCCGTATTGGAATGCCATCTTCCAAAAAACTGAACTCACCACACGCTCCAGATCCCGTATAAACAGCCGACCGAATCGCTGTTAGATGTTCCTGGCCTGAACCCCTATTGACCCAAACTCCGGGGACCCTCGCTAGCACCTCGTTTGCATGAGTCGCTCCAATCTCTTCTATCTCATCCTTCGAGATTATTGACGCACTCCCCGCTTCACCCAATCGCGAGGCGATGCTGGACTCTGCCCGAACCACAATTTCCTCAACTATTTCGTCTGAGTCTTGCGCATAAATATTTCCCCAAACGAAAAACAACAAAANNCCTTTGATACTGCGGGAAATTTTCACCNGGNTTCTCCTAAAAAAATCGNGAGAACCTTACCTAATCGATCTNACTCTAGCAATGATTGAAGTAACAACTCTGCCAAGTTGCAATCAGGACAAAACCTAGGAGGGCATAATGGATAAAACCGCGGGCAAATTGTCCACTAACAATTCCCATTGACAATTGGATCCTACAGACCAAAGCTCACCATTGTCCGTACCCACAAATACCGAGCCAGGATNTTCCGGATTTGCCGCNAAGCCATGGAAATTGACAGGAGANGGCGTATGCNTCGGATCGCATAAAGATCGCCANGTTACTCCATCATCCTCTGATCTNAACAGCATNGCCTCTGCTCCACCTTGATCTTTATAGCTAGAAAATGCAGTGGGCGCGCTGCCTACCGTGATNGCAAAGGGAGGCGACAGGTCTATGCACATGGGTCTGGAATATCTCGGNGNGATACCTTGCCATACGTATTCCCAAGATGCTCCTGAATTATCGGAACGAAATACTCCCGCATTACCCTCGGCCATCTCAGCAATCCCATCAAGCCGACCATAGCCTGTTGAAGCGAACAGAGTCTCCGGTTTTTCGGGATGTGGGAAAATCATGTGAAGGTCTGGGTTTTCGCCNGGACAACCAACAACCCAGGACTCTCCACCNTTCTGTGTATGTAAAATTCCTCCGACCTCTACGCCCACCCAAATTTGTTGGTCGTTCTGGGCATCAATGACAATAGCTCTTGCCTGACTCGGAATCGGGGGATCGAGCGGAATACACCAGCCCTCTCGATCGACAATCTCTCTGAAACTCTCGATGCTTTTCCAGTTTCGGCCNCCGTCGACGCTTTTGAATAGCTCCGCAGGATTCGTACCTGCATAAAGCACTCCCTTTGAGTCTCCTCTTATCTGCCATACCGCATAGTCATCTAGGGTAGGCCCTTCCCAGATCTGGCCTCCGTCTCGGCTGAGATAGAGCCCTTCAGACGTTCCAACTATAAGGTTATCCTCGGCCTGAACGATCTCACGAACTGCTCTGGAGTCTAACGTGCAATTAGATTTCCCATCTTCCACGACGAAAAGACCTCTGGAGGTCCCTACAAATAGTTTCATACTCCTCCCCACCCTATGAGCTATCCCTTTTAGGATTTCACCAATACTATATCGATATGATCACTTTCTTGGTAGAACACTATTTCCGCCTCTCCTGATTGAAGCATCGATAACACCCGTGAGCGTTTCTGATCAATGGTGATTTCTTCGTGTCCATAGTCGGTCCCCTCTCTCAGGATAAAGGCGTCCATTACGCCCAATAGGGCTTCTTGCGATAATTCCGTGTAGGGTATCTTCACCGATACTAAATTCCTTTATCGGACAATGGGACAAGTTTTTCAGTCGATCTGAGTCAAACTAATAAGCTCGTCTGAAACCTGCAACGACTTAAAATCAAACAATTCATGGTCCGCCAGATGGGAAGGGGTTATGTGACTCAAGCTGCGAGCGATACTCTCAACTCGGCCAGGAAATTGTCGATCCCAACCCACTAACATTTGTTTTATAGCTTGCCGTTGCAGATTATCTTGTGACCCACAAAGATTACACGGAATAATAGGAAAGGACCTATATTGACTCCAGCGTTGAATCAACTTCTCTCGGCAATAAAAGAGCGGCCTGATCAAAATGTTTTTTTCGTCATCGCTCCTTAGCTTAGCCGGCATCGATTTCATACGACCACCATAAAACATATTCAAAAACAGGGTCTCGACCACGTCATCGAGATGGTGACCTAAAGCGATCTTGGTCGCCCCTATTTTTTGAGCATGCGAATAGAGTATGCCCCGTCTTAGCCTCGAACAGACAGGACAAGTGGTCTTACCTTCCGGCGTTAGTTTTTTAACAATACTGAACGTATCTTCTTCAATTATGTCGAAATCGACGCCTTGGTCTTGGAGGTATTTAGGTAGAACCTCCTCTGGAAAACCAGGCTGCTTTTGATCGAGGTTAACGGCGACCAGCTCAAAATCTATCGGGGCATGCCGTTGAAAGCTCATCAAAATATCAAGAAGCGTGTAGGAATCCTTTCCGCCCGACAAACAAACCATCACCTTGTCGTTTTGCTCGAGCATCCCAAAATCCTCGATAGCCTGGCCTACCAATCTTCTCAACTTTTTGTGACATCGATTCATCTCAAATCGTTTTTTACGGGTGTCTTTGAGAGCTAACTCTGTACTTTCTAATCGAGCACCCTCTTTCATCTCAACTTTGTCCAAAACACACCTCAGGAAACTCCCCTTAAGACATTGACGGGAGGCGAGTTAACCAACTCACGGCTACCAAACATACCCACCGCCGAAATCACCAGGGCGCCAACCGCAGGGCCTACCGGCCATATCCACCAATGGACTTCCGCGCCCAATTCAAAAACCTGACTTTGAAGCAGTGCGACGGTTACTTCTGCGCCTACCGTTGCAACGACTCCTGCAAAAAAACCAAGAATCAAAAACTCGCTGAACAGCGAAGTGCCAACCAACCGACGAGTTCCACCTAGAGCCCGAACGAGCGCATGCTCGGCAAGTCTTGAATCGCGACTCGACTGAATACTAGCCACTAGGACCAGACAGCCACTTGCTAGAACCAGAGCAAGCACCAGTTCTACCGCCTGCGACACCTGGTCTACGATTTTTTGCACTTGTTCAATCAAGGCATCTATTTCAATCACCGTGATTGTTGGATGCTCGGACAACAGCTTGTTCAAAAACAATTTCTGGTCTTTCTCCAAATAGAAGCTAGTCATGTAAGTCGATGGAAAATCCTTGAGCACATTTGGAGAAAATATCACATAAAAATTCGGACTCATGCTCTCCCACTCCAGCGACCTAATATTACTAACTCTGGCACTTACAACTTTTCCGCCAATATTGAAAGTAAGCTGGGTCCCTACCTCAAAATTAAAGCTCTCCGCATATTCCTGCTCAATCGAGACAAGATAATCTTCAGTCTCTTCTTCCCACCACTCCCCACTAATGATCGCGTTATTTTCGGGTTGCTTAACTGTCCAGGTTAAATTCCTCTCTGATGTGATCCTCGGTCCTCTATCATATTCATATCGTCGATTTTGCTTTGCCCACTGCTTTGCNGGAATCTCATTAACCGACTCCAATCGACCTCTGATCATCGGNTAAAGCATATCCCCCATACCCACATTGCTATCGATCAGNGCCTGAATATCNTTCACNTCTTCCGACGCGATATTCATAACAAANTGGTTTGCTGCATTCTCAGGCACCTGAGATCGCCATTCNGTGATAAGCGCNGTGCGNAGCAGCAGCAAAATCAGCAACAACATTATAGCCAAACCAAATATCAGAATTTGAGCCGTATTCTCATTGCGGCGCCTTTGCAAACCAGAAAGCGCCAGTTTTAAGCCGCTACGAGCCTGCATTCCCACAACTCGCCCGCCGCGAAGAAGAAACAGTGCGATCGAACCAAAAACCACAATCACAGAAACCAGCCCAGTCAAAGTCCATGCGGTTAGAAATAAGCTTTTGGTGTACCAGATCATCAAGAAAACACTTCCCACGATCGCAGATCCATAAGAAACCGCTCTGCTAAGTGATGGCACCCCCAAATCTCTTCTAATTACTCTCATGGGAGACACATTTCTCAAGTGAAGAAAGGAAGGCACAGCGAAGGAAAGAGCACAGATAAAACCCGTTGCAGCACCAAGTAAAAAAGGCCGTGGTCCTGGAGCAGGCAACTCTACAGGAATCAAAGAAGCGAGGAGTTCAATAACAAGTAGATGTAAACCACCACCGACCAGCAAACCAATGGAAATAGCAAATGAGCCGATTAACAACAGAATCGATAAGTACCCCCAGAATATTTGGCCTGGAGTCGCTCCAAGAGTTTTCAAAATTGCCACATGATCAAAGTGTCTTGTCGCATAACGATGCGCGCTCAAAGCAACCGCAACGCCTGCGAGCAAAACTGCGAGAAGCCCTCCTAACAAGAGAAAACTTTCAGCTCTATCAAGAGCAGATCCGATTCGAGGACTGCTCTCTGCGACGCTTACCCAACGATAATTCGGCTCGAGATCTAACTCAGACTTTAACTCATCAAGTTGCTGGTCATCACCTGCCAGTAACAGGCGATAGGAAAGTCGACTGCCCGGTTGCACGACATCCGTAGAGGGAACATCTGCTAAATTCATCAGCACACGAGGACCTAGATCAAAGAACGAACCGCCTTTATCAGGTTCCGCCACAAGCACGTTGGTGATCTTAAGCTCAGCCAGACCCACCTCTATTGAGTCTCCAAGTTCAACAGCCAAGGCAGGGAAGAGCCTTGAGTCAAGCCAGATCTCACCCCTTTGCGGGACAGAGTCAGTTGGAAAACCTCGGAGAAATGGCTCATCGGTTACGATTAACTCACCCCTGAGCGGATATTGTGAATCGACAGCCTTAACACTTACGAGCTGGTTTCGATCATCAGCAAAAACCATCGATGAAAAGACCATCGTTTGCGAGGTATCTAGCTCGCGCGCTTGTGCTTGCAACAAAAATTCCTCTGGAATCTGTCGAGAACTCGAAATCTGCCTGTCGGCAGCAAGAAAACTGGCCGACTCTGCCAGAAGCGCCTGATGCAATCGATCAACAAATAAACTAATCGAAGTTACCGTACCAACAGCAACCACCAGAGATATCAGTAGCAGAGCTACTTCTCCAGATTTTAAGTCACGCTGCGCAAGCTTTCTGATAAAGGCGAAATTCACCGGTCTACCTTCCCTGCTGTCAATTTGATCGTCCGCGAGCACCTATCCGCCAACCGACTTTCGTGCGTAACCAGGACAATGGTTGTTCCAAATTCAGAATTCAAATCAAATAAGAGGTCTATAATTTTTTCTCCATTGGCAGTATCAAGATTTCCAGTAGGCTCATCAGCAAACAGAATAGTCGGACGAGAAGCAAATGCTCTTGCAATNGCTACACGCTGTTGCTCTCCTCCAGAAAGCTGACGCGGATAATGATCCAGTCGGTCAGCCAACCCTACCTTTTCGAGCAACTCTACCGCTTGATCTTGCGCTAACGCGTCTCCTCTTAGTTCCACAGGCAACATCACATTCTCTAGTGCGGTTAAACTCGTCAGCAACTGAAAGGACTGAAAAACAAACCCAACATGCTGTCCTCTTAATACCGCTCTGGCCTCTTCGTCCATGCCACTAATTTCACTATCCATCAACTTCACCAAACCTGAAGTTGCTGTATCTAACCCGGCAAGGATTCCCAACAGCGTGGTCTTTCCAGAACCTGAAGCGCCCACTATAGCTACGCTTTCTCCATCATTGATTTCTAGATCAATGCCATCCAAGATAACCAATTCTCCGGCAGCTGTAGGAACAACCTTTCTTAAACCTTCCACCAGAAGCACATTACGAGCCATGAAAAACAGACCATACAAACTAGAGCGCACATTCTTCTTCAAGTGCCTCGTAATTGGAATTCTTTTTTCAATTATTCCTACCCACAACTTCGCTTCAGATAACCAGCAAGATAAGCAAGTCGTCATGGTTCTTGGGGACAGCATTAGCGCAGGTTATGGAATGCCGATCGAGCAAGGCTGGGTCTCTTTAATGAATCAGAAACTTATCGATAGTTCTCTTTCCTGGAAAATGACCAACGCGAGTATTTCAGGAGAAACTACCGGAGGCGCTCTAGCCAGGCTCCCTGAGTTAATCGAGACGATCAAGCCATCCATCGTCATCATTGAATTAGGAGGAAACGATGGCTTGCGGGGTTACCCAGTTTCCAGAATGAGTAACAACATAGAGCAAATGATCGATATCATCAGAAGGTCTTCGTCAACACCAATCTTAATGGGTATGAGGATTCCTCCGAATTACGGTGCTCGCTACACTAGTTCATTTGAAAGGGCGTACCATGAAATCGCGAACAAAAAAGAGGTTGAGCTTATTCCTTTTCTGTTCGAAGAATTTGTCACGCAGGAGGGTCTTATGCAGGCAGACGGCATCCACCCATCGGCTTCAGCGCAACCCAAATTGATGGACGTTGTTTGGNAGTATTTAANCCGATACTTGAACTAGGCTGTTAATTCTTTGTGATGCCCAGATGCTGCTGGCCTCTTTCATTGGCAAGTTGGATCTGCTTTTGACGTTGACGAAACTGGTCTTTGCGCTCTTGGCTCTTGCTATCAAAACAGAAATGACAACTCACGCCTTCCTCATAAAATTCAGATAAAAGGTCTGATTCACTGAGAGGATGCCGACAGGCAAAACATTGATTATAACGCCCCTGCTGCAATCGAGCGTCTACCGAAACACGCTGATCGAACACAAAGCATTCACCACTCCATCGATTGTCTTTGTCATCCACTTTTTCTAGATATTTTAATACGCCTCCATCAAGCTGACAGACGTCTTTNAANCCGCTATTCATCAGATAAGCAGATGCTTTTTCACAGCGAATACCTCCAGTGCAAAACATTGCAATCTTTTTGTTTTCTTTGTCGTTTAGTTCTTTATCGGCCCAAGCAGGGAACTCTCTAAAATTTTTGGTACCAGGAATAATCGAACCAGGGAAACCACCAATATCGGTCTCATAGTCGTTGCGTGCATCTACAACAATCACATCAGGATCCTGCAGAATCTCATTCCATTCTTCTGCAGATACATGCCGCCCCACTGAGCGCATGTCGAGGTCACTAACACCCATCGTAACAATTTCAGTTTTTATCTTTACCTTAAACCTGAAAAATACATCGTTCGAGGCTTCTGCGGACGACCACTTAAATGGGAAACTCCCGAATCGATTGGTAAGCCAAAAGCTAAACGCCTCAAGATTTTTCTTTTGCCCCGCCAAGGTTGAGTTTATACCTTCATGGGCAATCAAGATCGTTCCCTTGAGCTCTAAAGANGCTCCCTGCTCAAGTAATTCAAGACGCAGNTCATGAAGGTCTTCAATCTCAAAAAATTTATAAAATGCTAAAACAGACTTCATCAGGCCGGGTTATGTGACGCAGTGCTTCAATGAGCACATGGAGGAGACATGGGAGCTTCTCCAAAGCGTTCCTTCCATTCTGATTCCGTGTAAGCGTGAATAGCCAAAGCGTGCATGCCGGAGTCAAACTCACTCTGGAGCAGATTATTAATCTGTCGGTGCCTGTTAATTCTGGACATACCTTCGAATTCACCGGATACAGCGACTACTTTAAAATGACTCTCGGAACCGTCCGGAACGTTGTGGCCATGGCTTTCATCGAACACATCGAGATGCAATAAAACAATACCCTGGTCTAAAGAAGACTCTATCCTTTGTAAGCGCGTCATAAGCAAGACATGTAACTAAACGGTCCGGAGTATAAGAATCGGTGAACTCTAATGCAAAATCATTTACCTAAGGTCGGTTCAGAGCTCACAAGAGGCCAGTCAACTTGCCGAAGTACCTGTTTTCAATCATTTTTATTTTGTTAGACTGAAAATAGTCAAAACCTCAGAGCCAAATCACATGCTAGCGTTAATATCTCCTGCGAAAACCCTGGATTTCACCGAGACTCCATTATGCTCAATAACCCCTACCGTNCCCACGTTTTTAAAGGAGTCCAACAAACTAAACAAAACATTAACCAACATAGAGGCCTCAGGACTCGCCTCTCTAATGAAAATCAGCGATAAACTCGCGGAGCTTAACTATCGCCGAAATTTAGAATGGAAAGAAAACACGAGAAAGCATCGCGATTCGAAAGCGGCAGTTCTGGCCTTTCAGGGAGATGTGTACCAAGGACTTGATGCTGGCTCCATGACNAAAACCGACCTCAAGTGGGCACAAAACAGGCTCAGGATTCTTAGCGGTTTGTATGGGGTTCTCAAACCTCTGGACGAGATTTGTGCTTATCGGCTAGAAATGGGCACAGGCCTTGCCAATAGTAGAGGGGAGAATCTTTATGATTTCTGGGGAGATAGAGTCACAGACGAACTCAACAAAACCATGAGTGACTCAAAACANAGAGTCTTAGTCAACCTTGCTTCCAACGAGTATTTTAAAGTGGTTAACCCGTCGAAAATCAAAGCTGATGTACTCAATGTGAATTTTAAGGAAAAAAAAGGGGGGCAATATAAATTCATATCGATCTATGGNAAAAAGGCTAGAGGATTAATGTCTAGGTTCATCATCAAAAATCGAATAGCAAAACTCTCGGATCTCAAAGCGTTTGACTATGAGAATTATCAATTTAATCCTTCTTTGTCAGAAGATCTTGATTGGACCTTTACGCGAGGATAAGGGGTAACAAAATGAGTTCCACCAATTTAAACAATACTACTAAAACGGAAATCGAGGCAGCTGCGTTTAGGCGATTAATTGCGCATTTAGACGAAAGAAAAGACGTCCAGAATATCGACATGATGATACTGGCTGGTTTTTGTAGAAACTGTCTTTCAAAATGGTACAAAGCAGCTGCAGATGAAAAAGAAATTGATCTGTCATACGAAGANGCTAGAACAGAAGTCTATGGCATGACTTACGATGCTTGGAAAGATCAATACCAAGCCGAAGCGACCCCTGAGCAGTTGGCCGCTCTCGAAAAAGCCAACTCATAATTTCCAGATAATCTGGAGAAAGACAACTAGGGGGGTCCCTTCGATGACATACATAAAACTTGCTNTGCTGGTTTTGCTCGCGCTTAACCCTGACTATGTTTTTGGGCACGGGTCGTCAGGTTCTTCAGAAGGAAAGGTCAGTGAACGCAACATCGTATTTCCCGATGTGGAGGGGTATGTAACTCTGGTGACTGATCTCCACACTCATAGCGTTTTTAGTGACGGCCACGTCTGGCCAAAAATACGAGTAGGAGAAGCTCTGCGTGATGGTTTGGATGGGCTGGCGATCACAGAGCACCTTGAATACCAACCTCATCGGGCTGACATACTCCATCCCGATCGCAATCGCGCATATCAACAGGCACGAGAAGCCGCTATGCAAAGTGATTTGTTGGTTATCCCTGGATCGGAAATTACGCGCGACATGCCTGCCGGGCACATCAACGCGGTTTTTATAGAGGATGCCAACAAATTAATCAAAGTGGAAAGCGCACCAAAAGATAATTCAGACGTGGCTGGTTTCTATGCCGCTGCGAAACAATGGCCAGCTCAGGAGGCGGTAGAAGAAGCCGTAAAACAAGGCGCGTTTTTGTTTTGGAATCACCCATATTGGGCAGCACAAACGCCTGATGGAATAGCACGCATCAATGANTTTCATGCGCTAAACGCAAAAAATAACAAGCTACATGGCATAGAAATCGCCAACGGTAATACTTATTCAGAAGAGGCCTTTGCAATCGCTTTGGAATACGATCTGGCGCTGATCGGCGTTTCTGACGTGCACGACCTCATCGATTGGGACTATGAGCCAATGAACGGAGGCCACAGGCCNGTNACNCTGGTGCTTTCAACTGATCGATCTCAAGACTCACTGAAAGAAGCGCTCTTTGACCGACGGACAGTAGTCTGGTTTAAGAATCTTCTTATTGGGAGGCNTGAACACCTAGACCCATTATTAGNGGCTTGTATTTCGATAACAAAAATGGAGTATCAGNGAGGCACGAGTATTGCGCGAGTTACTTTTAAGAATGAATCAGATGCCCAATTTACGCTAAAAAACAAAAGTGAACTAACGTTCATGGAGGTTGGTGACTTGCTTGAGTTGCCACCGCATAGCGAAACGACTATTTCTGTCAAACTAAGAGAAAAGTCCAAGAAAATCAGCATACCATTTACTGTTCTCAATACCCTCACAGCACCAAAGGAACATGCCTCAATCACAATTGAAGCGGCGCTTTGATAAGAGAAGAACAAAATAGCGTTAGCTAATTCCAGGTTTAAATAACAGAATCATGAGTAAAGATAGGAAAAACCAACCCATTTGGCAGGCGGACAGCGCGGAGTTATTCGGTACTATAGAGCTCTGCGAGGGCGTTAGTATCTGGCCGAAGGTAGTCATGAGAGCAGAAACCCACTTCATCAAAATCGGCCAACTTACCAACATACAAGATTTCGTGATGATCCACATCGGATCACACGAGACAATAATCGGCGAGTTTTGTTCAATCACGCATCACAGTACTATTCATGGAGCAACGATAGGAGACAACTGCCTTATAGGGATTAACGCGACCATCATGGACAGAGCAGTCATTGGTAACAACTCAATAGTCGCGGGGAACACTATCGTCAAAGAAGATTCTATATTTCCCGAAAATTCTGTTATCGCAGGCGTGCCAGGAAAGGTTATCGCAACAAAAAACAACTATGTCGCAAATCGCATTAACGCGATGGCTTATTATGAAAACGCGATAGCTTATTCAGAACAAAACTATCGAAGGTGGTCTGAACAAGACTACCAAGACAAGGTCGACTCTTGGAAAGAACAATTTGAGTCAGAAATTCTAAGCATTCAGAGCAAATCCTAGCTTAAGGTCAACTCATCCGCCCTCGATTCGAGGTATGAAGAAAATTTCACTCGCAGCTCCAAATTCTTCTAAAAAGGGATCTTGGTAAATCTGTCCATCCAGCGCAAGAGAACTTTTATCCAACTCATTTTCTATACCGGGATATTTTTTTTTAAGCTCTAGCTCAAGATCCCGATAGACAGTTGTATGAGTTTCATATTCCCTCACACTATCGGTATAAGCCAAAAAACTATCTGGAAAGGTTATCTTCGCCATCGGGAGTCGGAGGGAAAGTTAGAACCTTTCCCTCAATGTTTCCTTATACTGATTACTCGTCAAGAGCCGCCAGAATGTTAGGCGGTGATAAAGGCAAATCAGCAATCCGAATCCCCGCAGAGCGAGAAACCGCATTCGCGACAGTGGGCAAAGGTGCGGTAATTGGTGTTTCTCCTACTCCCCTAACTCCGTAAGGATGGCTCGGATTAGGCACTTCCACTATCTCGGTATCGATCATGGGCAAATCAGAGGCCACGGGCACTCGATAATCCAGGAACCCGGGATTTTCAAGTACTCCGTCGTCGTTATAAATGAACTCCTCATTTAGAGCCCAACCGATACCCTGTGCAGCCCCACCCTGCATCTGTCCTTCGACATAAGAGGGGTGAATGGCCTTACCGGCGTCCTGAATTGCGGTATAACCCAAAACATCGACTTTACCAGTTTCCTTGTCCACTCGAACATCACAGAAATTAATCGAGAATGTAGCTCCAGCACCCTGGGCATTAACGGCGGCTCTGCCTTGAATCGGTCCACCGGTGCGCCCTGCGCTGCCAGCTAACTGAGCTAAGCTAAGAGGCGTCACATCGGCATTGACGCCTGGCGCAGGTTCAACCTGACCATCCTTCCACTCAACCTGGTCCTCGTCCACACCCCATGTCATAGCAGCTCGTTTTTTGCATTCTGCAATAACGTCCTCACACGCTTGTACCACTGCCATACCAGTCGCAAAGGTTGTACGGCTTCCCGCCGTCGAATTACAGAACCCCGTGCTCTCAGTATCAGCAATCCGCGTACTAACGTTTTCGTAGTCAACTCCCAAAGTCTCTGCTGCCATAAGTGACATTGACGCTCTGGAACCTCCAATATCGGGGCTTCCTTCTACTACCATGACACTGCCGTCTTCGTTGATATTGATTTCGGCACTCGACTGCATCCCAATGTTGAACCAAAAGCCTGCGGCCACTCCTCTCGCGGCGCCTTCTGGGACCGGCGCTTTGTAATTGGGATGGTTTTTGGCTGCCTCAATACACGCCTTCATTCCTATAGCAGGAAACTTTGGTCCGTAAGGGGCTTGCGTTCCTTCATCAGCTGCGTTCTTCAAGCGCAAATCGAGAGGATCCATATCCAGTTTAATCGCGGCTTCATCGATTGCGCACTCAAAGGCGTGCATAGATTGAGGGGCNCCCGGCGCCCTATATGCGGCAACTTTGGGCTTATTGACTAACACATCATATGATTCAACGAGGAAATTATCGATGTCATATGGCGCGAAAATTGACATTGCACCTGGTGCATAAGCCTGTCCGCCCGCGAACGCGCCCGCTTCATAGGCCATCCATGAATGTGCGGCTGCTATCGTACCATCATTTTTCATGCCCAACTTAATGCGAATAACCGTCCCGGATGTAGGTCCTGTTGCTCGAAATACATCCTCACGAGACATAGCCATCTTTACCGGTCTGCCAGCTTTCTCGGAGAGCAAAACAGCGAGCGGCTCAAGATAAGCAACAAGCTTGCCGCCGAACCCACCGCCTATTTCACTAGGCACAAACGTGATGTCCGACACATTCTTCTTTAAAAGGCCCGCGACTGCTGTTCTAAATTCGAAGTGGCCTTGAGTACAACACCAAACCGTGCCCTTGCCTGTTTCATCAATGTTCGCTACACAAGCGTGAGGCTCTATATATCCCTGGTGCACCATTGGTATTTTGTATTCGCGTTCGATAACAAAATCTGCCTCAGCAAAGCCGGCCTCAAGATCTCCTCTTTCAAACCTNGCAATGTTCGCCAAATTACTTGGATTCTCCGGTTTTTCTGGCAGGTTGGTGTAGTTTTCCTCGTCGACCAACACCGATTCTTCAGACATCGCGGCCACCACATCTAATACTGGCGGTAGCGGCTCATAATCTACCTTGATCGCNTNCAGTGCACGTTCTGCCAAGTCAGGGGAAGCCGCTGATACAGCCGCCACAGCCTGACCATGATAGACCACCTTGTCTCTAGCGATTGTGTTCTTAGCCGTATCAGCAAGAGGGCTTCCCGGTTCGACAGGCGGAAGGTCCGCTCCAGAGATCGCAGAGAACACTCCGTCTATTGCTAAAGCCGCTGATAGATCAACATTTTTAATTCGCGCATGCGCATAGGGGCTTCTGAGCACCTTGCCATGGACCATATTCGGTAGTATCAAATCTGCACCGAACCTTGCGCGTCCAGTAACCTTCTCAACACCATCTTGTCTGACCGGCCTGGTGCCAATCTGTTTAAAATCTATCGCTTCTGCCACTGTTTTCTCCTACACCTTTCTAAGAACTCTCCCAGATAAACTACCACGTTATTTCTTGTAATGGGAGACCTATACGCTGCGACCACCATCCACATTAAGTGATGTCCCAGTTATAAAACGTGCATCCTCAGAGGACAGGAATGTAACGGCAGCCGCAACATCAAATGGTTCGGCCATTCGCCCTAAGGGGATAGTCGAGATAAGGCGCTCTCGATCCTCATCCTCGAGCTGGTCAACTCCCATCGCTCCTTTCATGAACCCTGTCTCAGCGGCAACCGGATTTACGGCATTAACTCTAATGTTGTGCCTGGCCGTTTCCATCGCGAGCCCCTTGGTCATCGTGAGCACAGCACCCTTGGTTCCATTATATGGAGTCACTCCGGCCCGTGGAGCTATTGCACCAACTGAGGCTATATTTACGATGACCCCTTTTTTTCGCTCTATCATTCGCGGTATTACGTGCTTACAACCCAGGAAGACACCTTTTACATTAACGGCAAAAACCGCATCAAATTCTTCGACCGATATCTTCCACAAAAGCCTGCTCATATGAGAATAGCCGGCATTGTTAACCATCACATCAACCGCTCCAAACTCGCCGATAGCTTTATCTAGAAGGTCTTCCATATCAGCTTCCACTGACACATCACAAGTCACCGAAATTGCTTTACCGCCCGCTTTCTGGATTTCATCACAGACTTTTGCGGCACTCGCAGCTTCGACGTCTGATACGACCACGTTAGCTTTCTCGGATGCAAAGCGTTTCGCAGTCGCTTCTCCAAATCCTGAACCCGCTCCTGTTACAATCACACATTGCTCTTCAAATCTATTCAAAATCACTCCTTCAAAACAATAAACGTCTGGCATATTGACATAGAATCTCCAGGCTCTAACACCTGCATTTTACCCGCTCGCTCTTCCATATTAATCACATTGGGCAAATGACTTATCGGCTCAATGCAAAAAAAATCACCCTTTGGCGGCGAATAGACAACATAACCAAAAGTTCCCTCCGATTTCAAAAGACTAACTCCGTAGTTTTGGTTATCCCACTTCAAGCGGAGGTTACTGTTTAGCGCCGTGTACACGTGATCTAAATCGTACTGACTCATTGTCTTCGACCCATCGAATTGGTCCGATTCTACCCTTCCAACAAAATGAATGGGCAGGCCCTCCGAGCTACATTGCCATCTTCCCTGAAACAAACACGACATTCTGGCCAAACGTTGGTCGGAAAAAAATGGATGCAGTCCCAAGCCGGCGGGCATTGCACTAGAATCAGTATTGCTGATTGATAACTCGTAATTCAATCGATCCGGTTCAAGCCTGAAATACTGCTCGCTGTAAAACTTCCATGGCCAGTCGTGACCCCCGTGATCGTAACTCAGTTTGAGTGAGGCCATGTTTTTATGCTCGATTGACCAGGCGCGCTCCCAACCCAAACCATGAATACTGCATAATTCCGGCTCAAAGTTTTTTTTCAATTGAATTTGCCTACCTTCAAACCAAAAAAGGCCATGTGCAATACGATTACAATAAGGAACCATCGGGAATGCGGCCATTAACCCTGGATCTCGGTTCTTGATAGCTTCTTCCGAAGCAGGACGAAGAATGTCCTGGCCTTCGATCGAAAATCTTGTAATCGACCCACCAACAGCGGGACAAACCTCAAGCCTAATATCGCCGCTCTGCAGAAACTCTATCTGCGTCACTCTGAGCCCTATATGTTTAAACTACAATTAAGCGTATTCTTACTTAGTGTGAAAGGACAGTAATTCCAGAAACTTGGATATTGTTAAGGAGTGAAAAGATGCCTTCAAACAGTCTCGCGTTAGACGGCGTAAATACCCCGCCAAATCATATTGGGGGCTTAGAAAACCTTGATCAAGAATACGATTACTTCATCGACGACATTGAAGGAGAAATACCCGAAGATTTGAGGGGAACTTTCTTCAGAAATGGACCCGGAAGACAGCGAATNGGAAANACNGCNTATGGNCATTGGTTNGANGGGGATGGGATGCTTTGTGCGTTCACNTTTCGAGATGGNAAAGTTCATTTTAAAAATGCCTATGTCAGAACACCNAAATACNTCAAAGANACCGANCANCAGCANATACTCTACAGAGGTTTTGGAACCAAAATACCTGGCGGANTAAGAGCTAATTTTCTAAAAGCACCCGCAAATCCAGCGAACACCAGTGCGATGTACCACGGCGGTAAGTTACTCGCACTTAATGAGGGCGGACGACCGTGGCAATTAGAACCGAGCGACTTGACGACAATCGGCGAGTTCAATTATGACGGCGGCTTATCACGAGGCAACGTTTTTAGCGCTCATGGCAAAGTCCACTCTCAAACTGGGGACTACATCAACTTCGGCGCCGGAATCTCAAAGGTTAAATGGAGCGGAGTACAAGCTTGTCTGAACGTGTATCGCATAAATAAAGCTGGAAAGCTCATAAAAAAGGGTGCAGTCCCTCTAGATTCGTTCCCTTTTTGTCATGATTTTGCGTTAACTGAAAACTACGCGGTGTTTTTCATAGGGTCGATTATCTTCAAAAACATGCTGAAGGTACTTTCAGGTTGGAAGTCGATATCGGATCAGGTGACCTATGATCCCAAAATCCCCATGAAGGTCGTTTGCGTGAGACTCGAAGATCTGTCGATAGCGAAGGAAATCCAACTCGANCATGGCGCGATTATTCATTTCGGAAATGCCTTTGAAGAAAACGGAGACATCATAGTCGACGCGATGTTTCAGGATGATTTTTCGGCCAACGCGACGCTGGTAGATGTTTTCAATCCCGAAGGNNGGTTTGGAGGAGGTACCTACAAGAGATATACCATTCCACTATGCACCGGATCTGTTCGAGAGGATGTCGTTAACGATAGAGAGAGCGAATTTCCTACTTTCAACAATGAATTTACTGGAATACGTCAAGACCACACNTATACGGCCTGTTCCATTGATAACGGTGCGAACGGATTTTTTAATGCTTTTCAAAAAGTGAATTTTGACGGCAACAGCGAATTGATCACTCTTCCACAAGGTTTTTATGGCTCTGAGCCCCTGTTTGCAAAAAAGGTAAACGCCAAAAAAGAAGACGATGGTTACCTNTTNAATGTAGTCTATGATGCCTTTAAACATCTGAGCGAATTGCAAATTTACAGGGCAGAAGAACCCACTGAACTGACATGTAAACTAAAGCTAAAACACCACCTCCCGCACCAGTTTCACGGTCATTTTACCGATCAGGTGTTTTGTTAAGTTAAGATTCGTGGGTTTACCGTCCAGAAGTTCCCCGCCTAAGTGAATTGTCTTGCATTACTTTGACCTCACCNTTTGCTTAGGCTCCCAGCGCTTTGGCCTAAGCCACGACTTGGTCATTGAGCAAGCAGAACCTTATCTCGAACGCTGGATTTTTTGGTGTGGTTTTAGCATCCGAATTCACAAATTCCACAAAGGAGACGATGACAGGGCATTTCACGACCATCCCTGGTGGTTTGTNACAATACCAATAAAGAGCTATCTAGAGTTGACACCAAACCAGGAGGCTAAAATCATCAAGGCCGGACGCCCCCACTATCGAAAAGCAACCCATCAACACATCGTCCAACTCAAAGACGAAAAACCAACGTGGACTTTAATCATCACCGGCCTCAAACAAAGGGAATGGGGTTTTTGGAGTGNCACCCGATTCACTGAAGCCGAAGAGTGGATGTCACAGAGTGCGCAAACCTGAGAA
The DNA here is from genome assembly GCA_002727775.1 of Gammaproteobacteria bacterium. Lineage (GTDB taxonomy): Bacteria > Pseudomonadota > Gammaproteobacteria > Pseudomonadales > Azotimanducaceae > UBA4421. Next base: position 4,852 of record PBUF01000033.1, on the reverse strand, counting down.
AGATACGACTCTTAATTCGCTCTCTTCCAATTTAANAGCATTAAACCAAAAGCAAGCGCNGCGCCAAGNAGCTTNGTGTAACTTGCAGGAAAAATAATCAACANAATACACANGGGAACCNAAACNAGCTCNANNCGGTTNANNNGNCAAAACGCAAATCGNTCTAAAAACACGGCTAACATNANTATNATGACAAAACCCCCAGCTGCGGCTCCAGCCACATCGAACCATTCGAGCTCATCAACAAACAGCAAAGGGGTGTACGCCATCAAAAGGGGTATTACAAAAAGCCCATTGGAAAGCTTAAAGGCCTCTACAGCGGTTTTCATCGGAGGAGCACCCGCCACCCCGGCTCCAGCAAAAGCGGCTAGCGCAATGGGNGGAGTCACATTTGAGGTCTGAGCCAACCAAAAAATAATCATGTGCGCCGTAATGAGCGCGAGACCAAGCTCCTGCAGCGCTGGCCCCGTCATAACGGAGAGCACAATATAAGAGGCAGTAGCTGGCAATCCCATTCCTAGTACCAGCGCAGCAATGGCCACTAATATCAATGCCAACCACAAGTATCCGCTCGATAGCGAGACAACCGACTCTGTAAACTGGAGCCCTATTCCCGTCTGGCCTATCACGCCAACAACAATTCCTGCAACTGCACAGGCTGAAGAAATTGGTACTGCGAGCAACGCCCCTCCTTTCAGTGCGTCCAAAATACCTTTCGAGCTCACACGAGTGTGTGAGCGAAGAAAACTGGCAATTACAACGGCCAGACAACCGCTGACCCCAACCAAAACTGGCGAATAATTTTGAAGAAGAAGCCAAGTGATTAGACCTAAAGGTAACAGGAAATGAATACCCTCCTTTAGCGTTGTCCATGCGCTTACCGCCGATGTTCCTGCTTCGAATCCAGCCTTGACCGCCATCAAGTGAACATAAAGCAGAACCGAAGTGAAATATAAGAGAGCCGGAATCAGGGACATCCAAACGATCTCGCTATAAGGGGTATTAGTGAACTCAGCCATTATGAAAGCCCCTGCACCCATGATGGGTGGCATGATCTGACCTCCGGTTGAAGCAGACGCCTCAATACCGCCCGCTTGTGATGGGGTATAACCTAACTGCTTCATCATCGGAATAGTAAGTGAACCCGTGGTTACGGTGTTCGCAATAGCGCTACCCGATATAGAGCCCATTGCCGCAGAGGCTATGACGCTTGCTTTTGCAGGACCTCCTCGATAGCGTCCTGCAAGGGCAAAGGATAGATCAATCAAAAATTTACCGGCTCCCGTGGTTTGGAGAAAAGCGCCAAACAACACAAACCCAAACACTGCTCCAGCAGCTATTCCAAGTGGCGCACCGAATAAGCCGGCGTTAGTGAAAATCTGAAATCTAACCATACGCTCAACTGAGAATCCCTTGGAGGCGACGACGTCTGGCAGGTAATTTCCATAGAGACTATAAAAAATAAAGGTAAGACCCACCAAAGTCATAATCATCCCAACCGATCGGCGAGCAACTTCCAGAGTGACAAAAATAATCACCATTCCCGCTAAGAAATCCAGAGTCGACAACCCGTTCAATAGATGATCTAAACTCTGGTAGTCAAACTGCAAAACCCTTAACACAGACCAAATCACCGCGGCAGCTAAGAAAAGATCCAACAACCGGTGTGCAGTCCTCTCTCCTAGCGGGTAGTAGAACAAACCCAAGACTAAGATCCACGCCAGATGAGCCGGCCTAAAATAGGTCGCTGGCAACAAACCCAACACCTTCTCAAACGGAATAACACCTGGAGGGAAAAAACCAGCAATCGGCTGCCAAAGTTGAAAGAGAGAAAGGCCAATAGCAAGACAGACAAGACCGAGACCTGTAGGCGCAAGAAAATCAAGCAATCGATTACTCATGAGTTGCACCGTTGAGACGTGTCCTTCAGATAGAGTTCCGTGCCTTCATGCAACGGTACTGTTAATTTTCTGATATTTGAAATCGTCATGGCTTCAGCAACTCGAGACACAAGCAGCAATTCGTCTAAAGCATCGTAGATTGTGCAGGTAAGTTGATAGGCTAGATTCGATGGCATGTCTTTGTGAACCACCACGGCACTCCAAATACCCAATCCATTCACCCTCTCTTCAATTCCATTGTAGGTCCCTGACGGTATGACATAACTGGCATAGCTCGGAAATCGATGACTGACAGTTGCAAGCTGTTTTTCGGTTAAAGAAATCAATTTTAAATCACGAGTAACAGAAAGCTCCGTAACAGCCGCCAAGCCTAAACCGCCAACAACGAAACCAGCATCAATTGTTCCATCTTTTAAAGCAGAGGTCGTTTCCGAAAAACTCAAATAGATGGGTGAGATTTCTGACAAATCTACATCGAGTGACGTCAACACGTTCTCAGCAGCAACAGCTGTCCCGGAGCCCGCAGCTCCCATTGACACTCGCTTGCCAAGCAATTGTCGAACATCCTCTATCCCTGTTTGTTCAAGCGTGAGGATATGGACTATGTTTGGATAGGCGGTAAACAGAACTCTGATCGGCAGTGCCTCCGGGAAACGCCCTTGCCCAAGGTAGGCATCGTTTACGACATCAGCCATGGCAATACCAAGATCACTTTCGTTTCGAGCTACCTGAATCACATTTGTTACGGAACCTCCGGTCACCTCAGCCTTTACATTCACATTCGGCAATCGTTCTGACCAAATAGAGGCCATCCCACCGCCTATTGGATAATACAAGCCGGCCGGTCCCCCAGTAGCTATCGAGAAGGTCGGCTGCACCTCTGAACAACTCAAGGACGTAAAGAGAAAAAAAATCACAAGAAAGGCGCGCAGCCTTAACAAAAGTGACTGTTCTATAGCTTCGAAAGCCGCAATCAAATAACTGATGATTATCTCGCACGATCCAACATCTTGCGGCTAACTTATCGCATCATCTCCCATATTCCTACTTACGAAATAAATCTCACAGATGTGAATTGCGATATAAAGTTACTTTTTATCCAAGAACTCTAATATCTTGATGACGGATTGCTCCAGATTTAAATCACTTGTGTTTACTTCCAACTCTGCCGACTCGGGGATTTCATAATCAGAATCGATGCCCGTAAAATTAGGTAGGTCACCTTGCCTGGCTTTCTTATATAAACCCTTCGGATCCCTGGATTCAGCCACTTCAATAGGCACATTGACGAAGACCTCGATGAATTCATCCTGATCAAAAAGAGCTCTTGCTACCGCCCTTTCAGAACGAAATGGTGAAATAAAGGCTGTAATAACAAGGAGACCCGCTTCGACCATTAACTTGGCGACTTCCGCCACCCTACGAATGTTCTCGACACGATCGGCGTTGGTAAATCCCAAATCCTTGTTCAAACCGTGTCTTATATTGTCTCCATCGAGGATGTAGCTTCTGACGCCTCGCTTAAAGAGACTTTTCTCGAGCTCGTTTGCAATCGTTGACTTCCCTGACCCGCTTAGTCCTGTCAACCACAAGACTCTACCTCTATGTCCGTTTAACTTTTCTCTATCTTGCTTGGTAATCGCATGATGGTGCCGGTGGATGTTCTGCGCTCTACGCAGAGCAAAATTTACCATTCCAGCGCCCACTGTCGAATTGGAGAACCGATCCACTAATACTAGAGAGCCCATTTCACGACATGCCTCGTAAGTTTCGAATGGAATCGCCTTATCACAACTCAAAGTCACCCGGCCAATATCATTCAACTCAAAGCTGCGAGCTGGCAACTCTTCGAGTGTATTGACGTTGTATTTAAACTTTATCTCAGAGAGCGTCGCATTAACTCGTTCACTTCCTAATATCAGCCAGTAAGTACGGCCGATGTATCCTTCTTCGGAGTCTAGCCAAACCAATTGACAGTCAAACTGATCAGAGACCTCACATGGCTGGTTACTACTAACGATGACATCTCCTCTGGACGCATCAATTTCTTTATCAAGGGTCAAAGTTACCGACTGGGGCTTTACTGCTGACTCCAACTCCTCGTCAAATAACACTATTCGCTCTACCGAGGCTGTCTGACCAGAAGGTAGAACCTTAATTTGGTCACCCACAGCAACTTGGCCAGAAACTACCGAACCCGAAAAACCTCGAAACTCCGCACTAGGTCTATTTACCCACTGAACCGGGAATCGCAGTGGCTTTTCATTGAACTCATCTCTGATATCAACCGTTTCAAGGTAGCCCAACAAAGTTGGCCCTTTATACCATCCCGTATTCGCAGATCTTTCAATGACGTTGTCTCCCTCTAAAGCCGATAGAGGAATAGGTGTCACGGACTTAAAAGCTAAACCAGTCGAGAAGACCTCATAATCGTGAACAATCTTTTGATAACGTTCTTCGTCATAGCTTATGAGGTCCATTTTGTTCACCGCTAAAACAACATGTTTGACCCCGAGCAATGAAGTTAAAAAAGAGTGTCTTCGTGTTTGAACGAGAATACCCTGCGACGCATCAACCAAAATCACCGCGACATCCGCGGTCGAAGCTCCCGTGACCATGTTACGGGTGTATTGTTCATGGCCAGGGGTATCTGCAACTATAAATTTCCTGCGATCGGTACCAAAAAACCGATACGCAACATCAATAGTTATACCTTGTTCTCTCTCAGCCGCTAGCCCATCAACCAACAAAGCAAAGTCAATTTCGCCTTCTTGCGTACCGTGCTTTTTTGAATCGGTCTGCAGACTTGCGACTTGATCATCAAAAATCAACTGAGCCTCATAAAGCATCCTACCTATGAGCGTACTCTTACCATCGTCGACGCTTCCACAGGTAATGAATCTGAGCAGATCCAGATCCATTTGACGATCTATGTATTCCTGTATTCGCTC
>PBUF01000032.1 GCA_002727775.1 Gammaproteobacteria bacterium | reverse complement strand
CGGTTCCGTGTTTCACGGTGCGGGCGCAAACCAGAGCCAATCTGCTCGGGTTGGGCTTAATATTGATTACACGCTGGGTTGGTTGCGCCAAGAGGACAATCAATATCTGTCTTGTCCGCCCGGTATTGCTAAAGATCTCGATCCCAAACTACAAGAGTTGCTCGGCTATCAGGTGGGTGGCCCCTCTCTTGGTTATTTCACACCTCCGCTTCCGGCGGGACAGGACCTGAGCCCACCTAAGAAGGCGTTCCACAGGACTGACCAGCCAGTGCGGCTTGACGAAGAAGGGCGACCTTATTTAGTTGGCGATTGATCTAGAATTTGTTTGTCTACTCTAAGGTCAAAGTAGAACCGCTTTTGTCAGCTATTGTCGTATCTCTTAACGTCTTGTAGNCCCTGGAGCGCCAGACTACCTCTTNGAGTAAATAGTGTAATATCGCCGCTCAGATTTAATTNAACTNACTANTACAAAANACAAAAAAGAAGGGGCTCACTCATGAAATTAAAGGGTAAGGTGTCGCTTGTCTCNGCNTGCGGNAGAGGTATAGGNAAGGAAATTGCGTTAACCCTGGCCANAGAAGGNTCTAATCTAATCATCAATTCTTTTAGCAAAGAAAACACTCAAACTTTAGAAAAAGAGTTAGCAGAACTTGGGGTNNAAGTGGTNGCTGTTGCCGGNGATATCACTAAGTCTNAGGTTATCCTTGAGACAGTAAANGCTGGTATNGAGACTTTTGGNAAAATCGATATCGTAATNAACAACGTAGGCGGCGGTTCTGCAAGCGAGATNNNNGACAANGACAATCCNCTTGCAGANGTNGAAGCGGTCTGGGATGGGACCTANGCNATGAGTCTTAAGGCCCCNGTGNTNATGTGTGAAGCGGTGATGCCCCATCTTATTGAGAACAAGTCGGGAAAAATCGTCAATATTTCATCATTGGCAGGTCGGCCGGGGATGCCGCACGTCGACCTTGTGCCCCTGTCCTCAAGTTACCACAGCTCCAAAGCTGGCTTGATTCGTTATACCCAATTGCTGGCAGATCAAATGGGGCGTCACAACATNAACGTCAACGCGATTTGTCCTGGAATTATTTACACCGATGGTTGGAAGGAGATCTCGGAAGAGATGGTCAAGCATCATCCAAAGTACAAGGGCGAAGATCCCAGGGAGTGGTTTTTGGGGGTCAGCGGAGGAAGATATGCNGAGGGAGGTGTGCCGCAAACACCTATGCGAAGAGAGCAAACTACNGNTGACATCGCAGAGGCAGTGTTGTTTCTTGCATCTGATGCATCAGCGAATATCACCGGGCAGACCTTGAATGTCGATGGCGGGATGGCAAAGGACTAATTGGTTTTCGATGAATATATACGACCACGATTTAGATACGAATCTTGCTAATTTTACAGCGTTGTCTCCGATATCAATGATGCGCAGGGCGGCTTCGGTTTACCCAGATAAACACGCTGTAATCTACGGCGAGCGTCGTCTCTCTTGGGGTGAGGTTTATAGGCGATGCGCTAGCGTATCTGCCGGGTTGACTCGGCGCGGTATTGGACGCGGTGATACTGTCGCGGTACTCAGTGCGAACTTACCCGAGATGTTTGAAGCACACTTTGCTATTCCGATGAGTGGCGCCGTTCTTAATGCGATTAACATGCGATTAGATGCTGCGTCGGTTGCATTCATTTTGGAGCATGGCGAGGCGAAGTTATTGCTTGTCGATAAAGAGTTTGGGCTTCTTGCTGAGCAGGCGTTGGGTCTTATGTCCTCACCGCCTCCGGTGATTCACATCGATGATGACTCCTATTCTGGGGGCAAGCTGATTGGTGATAAGAATTACGAAGATCTGGTTTGTGAGGGCGAGGACTCTCCCTTGGTGGAAATGTCTGTAGATGCGCTCGAGTTTTTGCCGAGCGACGAGTGGGACGCGATCGCATTGAATTACACTTCCGGAACCACTGGCAATCCAAAGGGGGTTGTGACCCATCATCGAGGAGCATACTTGAATGCGGTGTCTAACGCACTGTCATGGAATATGGGAGAGCATCCTGTTTACCTTTGGACGTTGCCGATGTTCCACTGTAATGGTTGGTGTTTTCCTTGGACTTTGGCTGCTAGTGCGGGGACCTCTGTTTGTTTACGTCAGGTACGTGACGAAGCCGTTTATCATGCNATTGCTGAGCATGGCGTGACTCATTTTTGTGGGGCCCCTGTGGTCCTGAATACGTTGTTATCGGCCAATGATGAGCTCAAAGATCTGATTAAACACGACGTCAAAGTGATGACGGCTGGCGCAGCACCGCCTGCGGCGATCATAGAGGGTATGCAGGCTCAGGGGGTCGAGGTTACTCATGTGTATGGATTGACTGAGACATACGGTCCGGTGACTTTGTGTGCTTGGAGGGAAGATCTGTGGGGAGGATTAGACGATCAAGAGAAAGCAGAATTGAAGTCCCGTCAAGGTGTTGGCGGGCCTATGCTTGAAGGGCTTATGGTAGCTGATCCAGAGACGATGATACCCGTTCCCAAAGATGGCAATACAATCGGTGAGATCATGATGCGTGGCAATAACGTTATGAAGGGCTATTTGAANAACCCTTCAGCGACACAGGAAGCGTTTTTAGGTGGCTGGTTTCATTCTGGTGACCTNGCTGTCTGGCATGAGGACGGCTACGTCCAGATCAAAGATCGTTCTAAGGACATCATCATTTCGGGTGGAGAGAATATCTCTAGTATCGAGATCGAAGATTTGCTGTTTAGACACCCTGATATTCTGGAGGCGGCAGTTGTCGCGAAGACCGACGAAAAATGGGGCGAGACGCCNTGTGCNTTTGTGACTTTGCGAGATTCAGATTGTCAGTTAAAGGAAGAACAGGTGATCGAGTATTGTCGAGACAACCTGGCTCATTTTAAAGTGCCCAAAAACGTGGTGTTCGTTGAATTACCAAAAACGTCCACCGGTAAAGTTCAGAAGTTTACCCTGCGAGAACTAGCAGAGGACCTCTGAAACCTTTTATTAGTCAGTGTCATTTTTTGGTTCGCGTGATTGAGTATGTTGATCCTGAGAAATTGATAGCTCATATTTGTGAATCTTCTAAATTAGCTTTCCGGCAAGAGGTGTCCGGGGTTAATCAAGATTCATCTTAGTTCAAAGTATANNNTAGATAGCAGTCACGAATTAGCTTCNAAACAANGGAGANTTCGATATGTCNGANTTACTCGCTTTAATGAAAAAATTCCGCAAAGCNTACGCGATGGCNGATAANGANGGATTNTTGGCCTCGACCAGTGANGATTTTGAGTGGCACCAGCATGTGGGTTCTACGGTTGATGATTTGCCCACCGGTCGCATTCTGAGGGGTATTGATGCGCTATTGGATGAGCTTGCCTGGCGAAAACAACACTGGAGTGAGGTTACTTATTCGGGTCTCGTTGAGAGAGTGGCCGGCGATGGTCTTCTAGTTCAAACCTTTACGATCTCGGGCCTAGAGGATGGCGCCGCCTTTAGCGCAAAGGCNGTNGATCTTTATCCAGTTGAAGAGGGGTTGATCACTCGCAAAGATACTTATTGGAAGTACTTGGCTAAATGAGATGACTGAAGATTTTTCTGAAGAACGAGGCCATTTCGACTATAGCCAAATCGAACGCTGATTCAGTTATACTTTTTCGCAATCGNAAAAAGAGTGAAGAGTATGGGTGAACAAAATAACTATTCAGTTTGTACCGTGTGCGATATTGGTTGTCAGCTTAGAACGGAAGTTCAAGACGGCAAAGTGCAGCGCGTAATTGCTCACGATAACCCGGGGCTTGCAAAGAATATTTGCTATAAAGGGGTCGCGGTACCAAGCATTCATAATCACCCTGATCGACTGCGAAAGCCTTTGAAGCGCGTTGGCGAGCGTGGCNAAGATAAGTGGGAAGAGATTTCCTATGAACAAGCNATGGATGAGATTTCGGAGCGCTTAAAGAAAGTTATTGATCAGTATGGTCCTGAGAGTTTTGCTGTGTCTACCTCCGGTTGGAACACCCAGGTGACCCACAGTATGGATCGCCGATTCATGAATCTNTTAGGNTCTCCGAATTGGATAAGCGGTGTTTCTCTTTGTGCAGGAAATACNGCCGCCGTGAATAAGTTGACCTACGGTTGGTTCCCGATGGGCGACTTTAGCAGCACCGACTGTATTGTTCTGTTTGGTCATAATCCGCGTAAGCACTCGTGGACACCCATCTTTAATCAGATTAATGCGGCGCGTGCTCGCGGTGCTAAGGTTATCGTTCTGGATCCCCGAATTTCAGGTCAAGCTGAAAAAGCTGATCTCCATCTACGACTTCGAGCAGGAACCGACGCGGCGATGTGTTTGGGTTGGTTGAAGGTGATATTTGATGAAGAGCTTTATGATAAAGAGTTTGTTCGAGACTGGTGCGTCGGGTTTGAGGAGTTAAAGGCTAGGGTTGACGAATATCCGCTAGAACGAGTCGAAGAAATTACCGGTGTTGATCGTGAGCTCATTGCGGAGGCCGCGCGCATCTATGCGAATGCGGACGGGGCTATTATTCCCTGGACGCCCATCACCGATATGCAAATCTCGTCGACTTCTGCTATTCGTTTGCACTCTATCTTACGAGCGGTGACCGGTAATCTCGATATAGCGGGTGGTGAGACCTTTGGCGGGTTCAATCAAAGCTACATCCCAGAATCTGAGATGGCTTTGCATGAGGAGTTGTCGATCGAGCAAAAAGCCAAACAGCTAGGNTANGATGATCANCCCGTATANACNTATCGTGTGGCGGAAATGCTTAAAGAGCCAACCGAAAAGGTGTGGGGCTACCCTTATGCAGATATCGTAATGGGTTGTCACATGGCCAACCCTTCGAACGTGTTTCGGGCAATGGTGAGCAGTGACCCATATCCTGTTAAGGCATTTTTTGTCTTAGGTAACAACGCGCTGATGAGTTACCCCAATCAACATCAAATTCTAAAAGCGATGATGAATCAGGATCTTATCGTAGCGCATGAGATATTTATGACCCCCACAGCGATGCTGGCTGACTATGTGCTGCCTGGAGATGTTTTTACTGAGCGGAATCACATTGCGGATGGTTGGAGCTGGACTACAGCGCTTAGGTTGTCGCAGAAAGTAGTTGAGCCCGCTGAAGAAATTACCAGCACTTACCAGTTCTGGAAGGACCTGGCAGAACGTTTTGATCTTGGTAATCACTTTCCGTGGGAGAGTTTGGAAGAGGTCATTGACCATCGGCTTTCTCGGTCTGGTCGAACATTTTCTGAATTTGAGCAATCTGGGTATATGGAGTTACAAGATTTTGAGCCTCGCAAATATCTTAAGACAGGATTTGCAACGCCTTCCGGTAAGGTTGAGTTGTCTTCTTCGATTCTGGATGAGCTAGGGTTTGATCCTCTCCCGTACTATCGCGAGGGCCCCGCGCTTACCGAAGAGTTCCCTTACGCGGTATTCTCTGGCGTTCGTGAAGATCCGTTCTTTCAGACTGGTCAGCGAAATATTCCGGAACTTCGTAGCCGATGCCCCTTGCCAAGTGTTTACATTCATACTGATGACGCTAAAAAAGAGGGGCTTGTCGATGGAGACTGGATTGAACTCCAAACGGCATATGGAAAGGTCACTGCGGAATTGTCAGTGCAAGAAAGCATGAAGCAGGGGCACCTGCGAGTGCCACACGGCTGGTGGTATCCTGAATTGCGTGGCGACGAAACCCTTGCTGGTGCCTTTATTTCAAGTGATGCCGTCTTATGTTCNGACGATGANGAGTTTTTAGACTACGAGCAGGGGATTCCGCATTTCAAGGGTTATCCTGGNCGTGTCGTAAAAGTAGAAAAGCCCGCACAGCTGAAGGCGTCGTAATTAATCGAGGNATTAGCACCTTGNGTCAAACACAGCCAAGTATAGTCATACGTCCATTCTACGCGTGGTTTCAGACTAATGGTTAAGCTGGCTGATTTGGATTCCGGTATGAGNGACTTTCTCTTGCACTTGCCGTGTCCAAAAATAAATCTCAATGCGTTCAACAAACCGCCGCCCCTAGCAGATAGTCGCGTTGCGCTTATTTCNAGCGCTGGTTTGCGTCTTAGAGATGATGCTCCATTCACTGAGTATGCCGTCGATTACAGGATTTTGCCTAAAAACAAACAATCAGAAATTATTCAAGATCACATGAATGCGTCTCATGATCGAACTGGATATCTTCAAGACCTAAACACCATATTCCCCTTAGATAGGCTAGAGGAAATGGAAGCTGCTGGAGAGATAGGCTCGGTGGCCAGTTACCATTACTCCTTTATGGGAGCAACTGACCCGACCGCTCTTGANTCCCAAGCTCGTAGTTTGGCGAAAATAATGNTCAAGGATGAAGTGGATGTCGTNCTGCTCTGCCCGGTNTGACCTGCTTGCACCTCCGTCGTGAGCGGAGTGGCACATTTTCTAGAGGATGAGGGACTTAGTACGACTCTGGTAGCGCTCGTAAGAGAGCATGTCGAAAAAGTGCAACCGCCACGAGCTCTATGGGTTCCCTTTATGTTGGGTAGGCCTTTCGGAGAACCGAATAATTCTGAGCTGCAGCGAAATGTCATTAGGCAGAGCTTTCGACTTTTAGACGAGCAGTCTGGCCCCATACTTAAGGATGCNGATCTCCCGGAATTTAAACTTGAAGAAACAGAAGGCTGGGCGTGTCCGGTCAGTTTTTCGCAAGAAAAANCTGGAGATTCCGTTGGAGATCAAATTACAAAAGAAATCGTCGAGTTACGCCCCTGGTATAATCTTCACTTCNANAATGGAAATAGAACAACCGTAGGGCTTTCCAATTCTAGTATAGAAGAGTGTGCAGAAGGGCTTGTGAACTTCCATGCTGANCCTAACCAGNTTGCGAACGAAGTAGGAGAAGTGGTCAATAATCTGCGTTGGTGGTCCAGCGATTTGAAAGCGTTCTATATGGAAGCTGTAATTGCGCAACCAGGTAAAGTGAGTGCTGCCGACCTGGAGAGTTGGTTTTGGGACGAAACTTCCGCCGGGTTCCTGTTTCGGGAAATCCGTGAGCAGTGCGTTAGTCACCCATCACTAGAGGTCAGAGAAGTCGGTAAATATATGATCGGCGAATTGGAAAGCGAATATTATGTTCGTCAATATAGCGGGCTTGACCTGTAAAGAGTGAGAAGCCGAATCTTCATTTGCGAGCATTGGGTTCATGAGTAGAACGCCATCTTTCTCAAAGGTCTCTTTGATTGAATCTGCTCACTAAGTTCTCTTGCGTTGGTTAGGTTCTATTGGACGCTTTCGAGGCGTTCGATTGCCGCCTTGAGATTGATTGTTTGCTGATCCCGTCTTTGAAGTTCCGTCCGGATTGCTTTTCTTTTGTGCAGGATCAGGTTTTCTCGTCGATTTTCGCTTTCTGAAAGTCTTTTTGGATTGTTCTTCGTCGTTCTGAAAAGGTTCGCGGTTGTTCTTATTGGCAGACGTTTTGTGCTTTGAGCGCAGATTCTTTTTTTTGGCTTTCTTGTTCCTTGTTCTCTCTGAGTTTACGTTGCCCTTGTGTTCGCGCTTGTTTTTGGAATTTCGGAGCGACTTAGTAGTGGGTTTTTGATTGTTGTCATCGGATGATTTGTTAGCGACCTGGGAATTATCTTCGTCCTTTTCAACCTTAAGTTCGGTGATCGTCAGTTTTTTTTGAATCAGACGCTCTATTGTTTTGACTCGAGCCTTTTCTTTTTCTTCTATGAGTGACCAAGCGATGCCTTCGGCGCCGGCGCGTCCGGTACGACCAATTCGGTGCACATAGCTTTCTGGTTCCTGGGGCAAATCAAAGTTGATTACATGTGAAACATTCTGGATATCGATACCTCGAGCCGCGATATCGGTTGCAACTAAAATCCAGGCTTTCCCGTTCTTCTTGAAATTAAGTATGGCCCTTTGGCGAGCAGCCTGACTTTTATTTCCATGGATCACTTCTGCAACAAAGCCAGAATTGTTGAGTGTTCGGCCGATACGGTTAGCACCGTGTTTTGTTCGTGTAAACACAATTGCTCGTCGTAGGTTTTTGTCTCGTAGTAGCTGCTTTAGTGCGCTGGACCTTTCGCCACTCTTGATTTGATAGATTTGCTGTTGAATCTTTTCAACAGAAATCTGCTTAGGAGCTATATTGATCTTTATGGGATCTTTTAGAGTCTCTTCTGCGAATTTTGCGATTTCNCTAGGCATTGTGGCAGAAAAGAGTAGTGACTGGCGCGTTCTTGGCATCGTCGACAATATCCGCCGGACATCTGGAATAAAACCCATATCCAGTAGGCGATCGCATTCATCGAGTACNAGGAATTCTGTTTTCCTNAGATCGANATGGCCCTGGTTCATTAGATCCAACAAGCGCCCGGGAGCNGCGACGAGCACATCGACACCTGAATGCAGTTTCTTNACNTGGGTTCCCTGTCCGACCCCGCCTATTANGCAGGCGATGTAGAGTTTTGATTTATATGAAAACTTTTCGAGCTCNGCGTGTATCTGGAGTGCAAGNTCNCTGGTAGGTGCNAGNATAAGNGANCGAGGAGACTTAGGCTCTGCTCGACCTTTTTTAATTTCTTTAATTCTCTGGAGTAGAGGTAAACCAAAAGCGGCCGTTTTCCCTGTTCCCGTTTGAGCNAGGCCGAGCACATCTCTCCCTTGAAGAATCTCGGGNATCGATTTCGACTGAATCGGAGTGGGGGTATCGAACCCCATTTTTGCTAAAGTCTCGCAAAAGCTGGCTCGCAGACCTAACGCCCCGAAGGAGTTGTTAGACATCAATGTCCTATTGAAATTTATGATTGGAACCCAGGGGGTCCATTATGCTGCAGGGCTTATACTATTGTTCGAACAGGGGCCCTGCCGCTTTAAGAGCCGCACAATGTTCTCCCTCTGCCAGGAAGTCAAGACATATAATTATGCGCTCGAAATGCTTGTGGTAATTCTTGATCAGGATATCCGCTTGTGAATCGAGGGTTAGTGCCTCAAAACCAATTAAATTGGGGTAATTGTTAGCGAGTCCTGGTGTTTCGTAGAGCGGCTAGTAATTTTTAAACCCTGATTTACCAGAATTTGTTTTCATACATCAGGATTAACGACAAGCTAAACGCTCCACCAGAGATAAAGACGTTCCAATCGCGATGGCGCATACCAAAGAGGTTCAGAAATATAAATACGGTGCCGACGATAAAAAACACAACCAGTAGTTGCCCTAGCTCGATGCCGAGATTGAACCCAAACAAGGGCACCAGGATGGAAGATTCGTCCATCAGCAACGCGCGAAAATAGTTAGAAAAACCCATCCCATGAATAAAGCCAAAAATCAAAGCCATCAGGTATCTGCCGGTTAGTTTTTCTGACTGCATTGGTTGTCTGTGACTGGATACATTGTGAAGCGCAGTGATTGAGATCGTGACGGGTATTAAAAACTCGATTAGATCAGAAGGAATAGTTAATAGGCTTAATGAGGTCAAGCCTAAAGTTATACTGTGACCGACGGTAAATGCTGTGACTAAAATCACGAGTTGTTTCCATTGCTCTAGTCGGTAAACGGCGCATAGCGCTACAAGAAATAGCATGTGATCGTATCCAGCTAGATCAGAAATGTGGTCGAAGCCTAATTGAAGATAGAAGGGGAGCGAGTGCATTTAAAAAACAAGGGTATGTGTGGGAGTCTTTTTATTAAGCATTAGACTGGTGGAGTCACCATTAACATGAACGTAAATAATATTAGTCTGGTCATAAAATAAATCGGTAAAAACGGCGTTCTTGATCTTCAGCGACTTTAACGGTGCTTTTTGTGGGTGCTCAAAAGTCACTCCCAGAGCAGTATTTATTCCTTCACCTTTTAGCTTTTTGGTTTTGATTTCCAGAGGTGCCTGCTCTCCGTTCGCTTCAATATAGAAATAGTTGTTTAGGTAGTCTAACAGCAAGAGATCAGCGGTCGGTGGTTCATCTGGTTGACAAAATCGTAGCTCGGTACTCTCTGGGTCGAAAACTAAAGCCTCATTTACGTCCGTTAGAAATAGCCTAAGGTTAACTGTTAGTAATTCTTCTTCTTCTGAGTATTCAATCTCGCTGAGCGAGAGCTTAAGCGGATGTGAAAGTGCCGTAAAAGGCTGAAAAAGAAACAGTAAAGCGGCCGTATAAGTAATGACTAACGGCAAAACAATTCTTAAGCCTGGGTTTCAGTCTGCATTGATTCGGCAACTGCCTGGACTTCTCTAAATACCCGCATGAGGTTTTTGCCCCATATTTTTTCGATCTCCATTTCTGAATAGCCTCTGCGCACCAGTTCGATTGTTATGTTCATGACTTCACTTGCGTCGAACACATCGTCGATTCCGCCGCCACCATCAAAATCACAGCCAATTCCGACATGATCGATTCCGGCGACTTTGACGATATGATCGATGTGGTCTACGACGTCACCGATAGTCGCCGACGGGGTGGGAAATTTTTCGTTTATCTCGTTAAAGGCTTCTCGCATTTCCGAACGTTCACTGGGTGTCATTTCACTGGGTGATTTTGCATTTGCACGCAAGGATGTGATCGCCGCTTTTCGCTCTGGGTTATCTGGTTCGTCGCGTAAGTAATTCGAAAGCATGGTTAATTGCACGACGCCACCGTTCTGCGCGATGAGTTTTAACATTTCATCCGTCATATTTCGTTTGTGATCGGTTACCGAGCGNGCATTAGAGTGGCTTGCGATGATTGGGGCCTTCGAAACCTTAATTGCGTCATAAAAGACATCGTCACTGCCGTGCGAGACGTCAACCATTATCCCGAGACGATTCATCTCTTTAACGACTTGCTCGCCGAATTTGCTGATCCCTTGATGTTCTGGTCCCTTTGCGTCAGTAGCGGAGTCGGCTAGGTCGTTGTTCGATGAATGGACTAATGTGATGTAGCGGACGCCTTTGTTGAAAAATTCTTCAACGTTTGAGATGTCATCCCCGATAGGGTACCCGTTCTCGATGCCAAGATAGATTGCNCGTTTGTTGGCTCTTTCCAATTCGTAGGCATCATCAGGATTCAAGGCAAGTCCGACGTCCTCTGAATTGTCCTGAGTGGAGGCGATTACAGCGTCAATCATTTGAAGAACTAGGGTCTTGGCACGTTCATTACCGTTGTCGTCTCGAATATCTTGAGCGACGAAAGCCGCAAAAAAGACAGCGTCTAACCCGCCTTCTTTCATCCTAGGATAATCGACTTTCGAACCAGTCTCGTAGGGATCGTGACGCTCTGAAAGNTCAAAGCCGGGTTCGATCATACGGATAGGNGTGTCTGCATGAGTGTCCAGTGTNAGCACNCGGTCNTGAATTTCTAGGGCTCGNTGTATTAACNCTTCTTCGTNTTTNTTTTCTGAACTGCAAGCNCCGAAAACAAAAGTAATAACACNACAACAGAGAAAGAGTACTGAATTTTTAACCATCACCGGTCCTTAAAGTTACTGCGAAAGAAACAAGTGTGTAATCCGAATGGTCAGACTAATGGCCATTGGAGCAATAACAGTATCATAGAACAATTTCTCCTGGATGTTTCGGACAATGCAATTGGGGAACGAATTGGGCTCGGGTGCGTCCAGCGTTAAGTGTCACCCTGAGGTTTCTGGTTTTTCACAGTTATAGTCACTAAGATATTCGATAACGCTATGTGGCTTCTTTTTNAAAATTCCGAATGATTTACTTTAAGGAGGGTTAGGTTATGGACTTTATGAAGATGCTGGAAGATTGGCGCAGAATTTTAGGCCGATCGGTATTTGTATTTCACATCATGAGNGTTGTCATGGGTGTAGTTGTACTGTTTAGTGTCATGTCTTTGCCCTACTTAAACGGTGGTTCTCCGAGTGACGCTGAGTTGNGTTATGCCTTTCTGGGCGGCTTGCTCTGTTTTTTTGCGTCTTGCGCCTTCGGGGGCGGGGTTCGATATGCCTTTTACGGTGATTTTAAATTGATGCCCGGTCGAAGTTTTCGGCATTATTTTTCTGGAGATGACGAGGGAGAGCACTCTGCATACATTGCGCAGGCGTTGCCCCCGCGTTCGCAGCGGGGTCATGATGATGACCTGATCGATGGGGTTGGANAGATGNTGTCGACTGGCGATGTAGATGGATTTATGGACCTCTTTAACCGATTACAGTCTACGGAGACGGTCGCGCCTGGAGAGATCTCCGATGAGCTTGCTCCGCGGATTCGAGAACTTGGCCTGGAGCGTAATTGCGAAGAACTTTGGGAACAGGGTTACACAGTCATAGAGGATGCTGCGCCGCCAGAGTATTGGCAGGAACTTAGGAAAACGATTTTAAAAGCTGGTTACCCTGGAGCCTTGGGCTCGACCCTAATGGAAAAGTACTTGAATGTCGCTGAAGCGACTATAAACCCTAAAATGATGGCGCTTGCTGAGTTCTCAGTGGGTGCTGGCTTCATTCTAAGTAATGTGGCTTCTTCGATTCGAAGAAAGGGAGATCGAAATATAGGATTGCATTGCGATCAGGTTTGGCACCCCGTTCCGTTTCCTGATAGCAATTTGTTTTTGACCGCTTGCTGGGCCTGCGATGATTTTACGTTGGAGTCTGGAGCGACGACGGTTGTGCCTGGTAGCGCATCCTTTCGTCGACCGCCGAATATGGAAGAAGTGGCCACCATTAAGAGGATTCCGATTGAGTGTAAAGCGGGTTCGATTGCCGTCTGGGACGGCAGGACCTGGCACGATAACGCGGAACGAACCATCGATGGTGACCGCGCGGTTCTGCATGTGTCTTACACCCGTTTAGCGATGCGTCAGATGGAGGTTTATTCTCGTTCGGTTCAAGACAGACTTATTGAGCAGTTTGGTGAGCCGATGGCCCAGCTTATGGGTCGCTATGACTTCCTTGCCAAGCCTGAAGGCAAAGCTAATTCGGATGGCTTCATGCGGGCTATCGCCTACGCGCGCCGTTAATGAGTGTAAATTGCCTGCGAACGACATACCAAAAATAAAGTTGTACGGTAACGATCATTCTCCCTGGGTCCAGGCGATTATGTTGGGTCTACATGAAAAAGGAATGGAATATACGCGTTCTACTTTTCCGCCTTTGGAAGTGTTTAAAAAGTGGGGGCCTATGATGCCTGCGGCCAGTATCGATGACGGTCCGTGGTTTTTAGAGTCAAAGGAGATCCTACAAAGGCTCGGATATTCGAAGGTTTCTGAGGAGGATATGCTTGCAGTGAGGAGATCCTGGAGTGGTGTGATGCACCGGGCTGACTATTGGCCGCGTTTTTTTGGAGAGTTTAGTTTAGCCAGCGACCCGAACGACTCATTTGTGCCTCGATTTGTTGGTAATTTTCTTCGTGCGTTAACGATCCTTTACTTTTTCTGTCTGATTCGTTTTGGCGTAATCGCTCGAGGGTATCAAGATCCAGATAATCATGGTGATGCATTCATCGAATGGGAGAATCGTTTTTCATTGATGCAAGGTCGCTTTTTGACGGGAGATAAACCGGATTCTGTGGACCTTCTCCTATTTGGGATCGTGCAGTGTCACTGCAGTATCCCTGTGCCGACGCTCTTTGACTTGCAGTCTGACCCTCGACTTCCTCGAACTCGTGAATGGATCGGTAACATGCAAGCTCACTTTTCAAATTACGGCTCGCTTTATTCCAATATTTATTTCGCTCCTCACGGGCCGGGACCTAAACCGGCTAAAGGCGTCGATCAATTTGCATTTTGGTTAGGCATTATAATTGGTATTGCTTGCTTGCCGGTTACCATTGCTGTTATCGCTTTTTTTATTTATAGGAATCGAAATTTAAGAGGCGCCTAACTCGATAATTAAAGATTAATTCTGCATNGGTGCTTCGTCGTCCCATCTGAATCCGATTCCTCCAGGCTGCCATACTCCTTCTCCGAGCGGACTCGGAGAGTAGATGTCTAGCTGAATAGGTAGTCCGAAATTAGGTTTGAGTGANTCGACTGCCTNGATAGTACTTCTGTGCATGATTCGCAAACCTTGTTTTTCCNCNGGTAGATGGGCTTCGGGTGCNGCTCGGTGGNCCACGGCTAGGTTGTCAATAAACAGGCAGTCGTTGGTNTCGTATTCGTAGTTGATGGAGTAGCCGTTTTCGAAGCCAGCGTTTAACAGGTCGTTATATTGATTGCATAAAACCTTGAGTTCATCCGGATCGAGTAGTCTAAAAAGATTTTCTTTCGGATCTTTCATGATTACCGCACCCGTCATCCCCAGATGGAGCCAAACGCTCTTTCGTTTAGTCAATGGATGCAGATGTACCATTGGGTGGACTATCCCAGAAGTAGCGTTNACGGAGGACAAGCGACTCCAGTATTCCTGCTGNTCGTATTCTAATGCATCAAACGCGGCAGATTGATGAGCGAAGCATGTGCCGCCGCCTTTTTCCGGAGCGCGGACCATGTGATACCCAGCGTGTGAAAAAGTACCAGGGTTAAAGCTGCCATCGTTATGCCACTGAGGGCCGACTCCTAAAATTCCTTCATTTGTATCGTTGGACAGTCGAAANATGTGAGGNTTNCCGTTTGGGGTTGCCGGGTGCACNCCATGCGTGCTGTGTAGNGCTTTGCCNCCCCACCAGCAGCTCGNTTGAAGAAATTGGTNTTCGGNAATAGCTTGTTTGCTCTTGAATACAATGAATCCGCGGCAGGCCATTATATATTCCAGTGCTTGAATGACAGGGTCTGGTGGTGGCTTGTTAGCGGCCAGGTCTAAGTTCTCGATGATGGCGCCAATCGGATCTAGTTCGTATAGCCTGGCTCCAAAATCCTCTATTATCGCACTTCGTTCAGTGTCGATGGGCAGCATGGTTGGAATTTGTGTATTCACGCGATTTTTGCCAGGAATTTGGAATTAACGAGTAGTTTAATTCATTTGTTTTTTTAGTTTAAGAACGTGTGGCNAAACAGGTAATCCACAAAGCTTGTTATAATAGGGTGCTTTCTCTGGTTAGGAGTCTCTTCATTGAAATACAAAACCTATCTAGTCCATCTCAGCATTTTGTGCTCGTGTTTCGTGTTTTCTTTTTTCTCTTCTGCTTTTGGTCAAAAACCAGAGAACGAATCAACTTTGACGAGTTCAGATTCATTGACTAACAATCAACTTGCTTCCGGTTTGCTATCAGCATTCTTTGGCTTAGATAACGCATTACCTTTTCGCGCTAATCTTCTCTGTCTTGGCGCCTCCGGTTTGGATGGTATGCCTGTCGTGCTCTCTCGCACAATCGAACCAGACAGCTTNCAACCTGAAGACTTTCAAATCGTGACNAAGTCCGGAGTAATTCACAGTCCTCATTGNGTCACGCTTNGACCTGCNCAAGACNCGGGAGAGTTGAGAACCGTTTTGCTTATTGGTGAGTTTGGTAATGNGGACGACGATNCNCCAGCTCTGGTGCGCGTGGTAGGAGATATATTTTCTGATGAAAATAGCTCGGGAAAGCGATCACGAGTGAATTTCCGAGGAGCTNAGGTTGAGGTGACACCGCTCCATGAAGGGCCGTCTTTAGTNTTTGCGGANATTGTTCCGCTAANCGAGGTTNCTNAAGACACNCGCGGNTCNGCTTGTCCGGATGAGGNAACTCAAATAGTTAGAGTTGTCTGGAATGGAGGTGTGCGCTTGCTGAATCGGGAGGAACTTGGCGATTTTGAACGCATGCTCTACGAGGTAACGGTGAGAACAAAAGACTCGAGTGAACGACGAATTAACCCGGCTGCACTGGGCGACCTTGGAGACGGGGATAATAACCACCTTTTGTGTCTGAATACCGAAGATGTTGCTGTTTCAGTGAGGTTTCCTGCGGGGTACTTGGCCGATCCAAACCTCGATCTAAATCCAGATACCTTTGTCAAAATAAACAGTGCTAATGCCAAGAGCGGCAATGAATCTGACTAACGGTTTAATTTGCAACCTAACGAAAAGCACTTAGAGCTATAACCTGGTTTTCTTTTCGTCTGTTAAAGGAACGTTAATAACGATGGACTGGTCTTCCGCTCCAGTCTTCTCCTGGAACTGCTCCTTTTTGCCGAGGCTTATCTTGTCTTTCAGGCTCATCACGTAAGCCGCGGTCGCAAGTATTAGAATTGCTCCTGCCTCTCCGAAGAGAACGAGTGGCTCCATTTCTTTACTCTGCATCACAATTAGTCTGCAAAGGGCAGTGATGGCGATGATCATGGGAAGGGTGACGGGTATCCGGTTTGTGCTGTAAAAAGCGCCAACCATTCCAATGATCTCTGCGAAGATAAACAACATAAAGAGGTCAGACTGCAGAATTTTTCGCTCAACTATCATTCCCCACAGGTGTTCTGCCGCGGCTATGCAAGTTGCGATGCCAATTAGAGCTAGAAGGAGCTTTTCACTGGCGATGGTTGTCCAGTGAAGCCCCCTCGTTACTGTGGGGATCTTAAGTCTCATTGTTTTGAACTGCTTTGCTATCAGTAGTTTCTAGGCGTGATCCCGTATCCAGAAGAATTTCTCGTACTAATCGTAATCGCTCCGCCCATTCCTGAGTGATTGCTACAGTAGTAGTAAAGAGTAGTCAGATTAGAATCGCTGGGGATTTGAATCTGGGTGTAGGCTCCGGTAGACCCTGGTTGCCCAACAAACGAGACACTGTCGGAAAACTCGGTTCCGTTGTTGTGAATGCCATTGGAGGTCAGTGAGAACCGAACGGGGTGATTGCTGTTGGAGGCATCTGACTGCAGAAACCGGTAGGTTCTGCCTCTTTCTAGGGTGATGGTGGGTGCAATTTCTCCGTCGACTGAGTATTTGTTACTTGAGGAGTACCCATCAGAGACACTCTGGATGATGACCACAAGTTCGACCGGCGCCTGGCTGACGGTTTCGGCGACATCGGTAATGTTTATGGTGAGGTTTTGGGTGGTGGTGTCAGTGCCATCTGAAACAGACACCGTAACAGTATATGAGCTTTTCGTTTCATAGTCTGGCGCGTCTCTAAAGCTGAGGGTGCCGGTTGGTGAGATTTGCAGAAGATCAGCGTCGGCGCCGCCCAATATATAGTCGAGCTCATCGTTATCGCTGTCTGTCGCATTCACATCTCCGATCTGAGTTTGGTTCTCGTTAACTTGCATGGTCATCGGCAGATCGTTGATCGTAGGAGCGCTGTTGGACGTCGTGGTCGTGTTGGCAGAGGTCGTCGGGGTAGTAGAGTTGGCAGCCTCGTTAGTGTAGTTCATTTCTCCGCCGCCACCTCCTCCGCAGGCAACGAGAGCGAAAATCATAATGGCAGTACCGAGTTTAACTTTCATAATTTGTCCTAATTTTATTTAGCAAAGTCCAAAAATATTAAGACATAAAGTAGACAAAATCAATATAAAAGTAAATAATGTGGACATAGTTCGTAAACTATCGAATTGTAGTGAAAAAGTTAACTAGGAAAGGAGACAAAAATTGGACATTTTTTTAAGTTTAAATCGGCG
>PBUF01000031.1:0-12500 GCA_002727775.1 Gammaproteobacteria bacterium | reverse complement strand
AACCGACCTTCTAATTTTATAAAGAGCGAGCCTACGCTAAAAGCTAGGCCGAGGGGCGGATTATAAGGAGTTGCTNNGAAGGTGCAACTTAATTTCAATCTTTTTAACTTCCACTAACGATTAAAAGCTTATAAACCTTTTTACCACGCCTTAAAAAGAAGTATTTGCCGAACAAGGCATCTTGTGCTCGGAGTTGGATTTTTTCATCGGTCANGATCACACTATTCAGGCTAACCCCTCCAGACTTAACAAGGCTTCTTGCCTCTCCCCGTGACTTAGCCANTCCTGAATCTGACATTNCCGCCAAAAGACCATCACCAGAATTGACTCTAAACANNTCCAACCCATCTAGCTCCAACTGTTGAATGTCCTCTTCTTCCAACTCCCTCACATCACCCTTAAATAATGCTTCAGAAACTTTTTGCGCCGAATTTCTAAGCTGCCTACCGTGGACAATTTCGGTAACATTTTCAGCTAAGAGTCTTTGCGAATATCTTTCTTGGGGGCTCGTTTCCATTACTTTAGCGCTTTCTTCAANTTCCTCCTTGCTCAAAAACGTGAAGTACTTTAGAAATTTCGCGGCGTCCTCGTCCGCAACATTAAGCCAATACTGATAGAACGAATATGGCGATGTTTTATCCTTGTCTAGCCATATAGCCCCTGAAGCTGTTTTTCCAAACTTNGTGCCATCGGCCTTTGTTACTAGCGGCAATGTCAANGCATGAGCTTCGATCCTCAAATTCCTTCTTACAAGATCCACTCCAGAAACAATGTTNCCCCACTGATCNTTCCCNCCTATTTGAATCGTACAAGATTTNGTTTTTGCTAATTCTAAGAAATCGAAAGATTGCAGGAGCATGTANCTGAANTCCGTAAACGAAATTCCTTCTCCTTCTCGTTNTATACGATTTCGGACAGAGTCCCTTTGAATCATGGCATTTACCGAGAAATGTTTACCAACATCCCGCAGAAAAGTGATCACATCTAANCTTTCAGTCCACGANAAATTATTTACTACTTCAGCCGCAAAACTGCCGTCAAGATCGAGAAAATTACTGACNTGGCGTTGCAGAAGCTGCGCCCTTTGNAAAACCATATCTTTACTATTNAGAGGCCGTTCAGTATCTCGCCCTGAAGGATCTCCAATTAAACCAGTGGCCCCACCGATNAGGACGATAGGCTTNTGCCCNAATTCCTGAAATCTCCTAAGTGCTAGCAAGGGCACTAANGATCCGATATGCAAACTATCAGCAGTTGGATCAAAGCCGCAGTANACTGTTTTGGAGCCANCGCTCAAATGATTCTCAAGATCGNAGCGGTCCGTGGACTGAGAATACAGACCTCTCCACTCAAACTCACCTAGCAGATCTTTTCCACCCATTAAATCATTCAGATACCAATCATCGGATCAGGATCATAACTGATTTCCCAAACCAGATGTAAGCAAAGATAAACACCTTGGCAAGGAGCGCGACTCTCAGAATAGTGATTTATCAGCTTAACTTGTATAATTGTGGAAACGCACCGGGCTTCTAAATTAGATATGTCTGCAGCAATATCTCTCCTCAAAAAAATTCTTGCGTTTAAGAGAGTTATCTTGAAGGGATACGTAGCCTTTCGACTAGCAGTCAGGGGACTAAAATTACCCCGCATCCACCTTGCTCTATTAGGCGTGAGCGCTGCCGTCTTTATCACCACAGCATTTTCACTAGTTTCTGATAATAGCAAAAATAAATTTGAAGCTTATTCTTTCCAAACTGAGCTGATGGAACTACCAAGCCCTAATCNGGTCAGTGAAAGNCCCTCTAACGATTCGGAATTAGACGAGTCAGAAANCATAAGACACGANATTAAGAACGGTGANAGTTTAGCCNTGATAGGCGANAAATANGAAATAACGCCAGTGGACATTCATTATCTATCGTCACAGAAACCACACGGAAAGCTATTAAGAAAAATNAGACCTGGAGAAATGCTCTCTTTCACCTTCGATAAGGAGAAGCTGCTTCTAAGAGTCGATTATCAACCTGATCCGCTTACCATCATAACTTTCGATCGAGACGATAAGTCGTTTAACAGCTCCTCGAANTCTATAACGCCTACGCGGGAAATACTTTTTAGTCACGGTGTTATAGAGCAAAATTTGTTTTATGCCAGTCAAAAAATTGGTCTCGCAGACGCTCTAACGATGAGGCTGGCTCAAATTTTCCAATGGGATATCGACTTTGTGCTAGATCTAAGGCCTGGTGATTCTTTTTTTCTTATGTACGAAGAATTATTTGTGAACGATAAGTTCGTTGGTCACGGCGACATCCTCGCCGCAGAATTTATCAATCAAGGTGAATCCTATACAGCCGTTTTTTTTAAAGACGATCTAGGTCGAGGCGACTTCTTCAATTTAGAAGGAGAAAGCATGCGCAAAGCGTTTCTAAGGGCGCCGGTTGAATTTTCTAGGATTAGCTCATCCTTCAATTTGAATCGAGTCCACCCATTATTTAAGACAGTCAGGCCCCATCGAGGGATCGACTACGCAGCACCAACAGGTACTCCTGTTCTAGCCGCAGGTGATGGGCGCATAAAGACCGCATCCAGAACACAGCCCAACGGAAAATACGTTGTCATTCAACACGGGCAACAGTTCATGACCAAATACCTACACCTTTCTAAGTTTGGACGGGGAATAAAGTCCGGNAAAATGGTNAAGCAAGGACAAGTGATCGGTTATGTTGGCCAAACAGGCTANGCAACNGGCCCTCATCTTCACTATGAATTTCTAGTCAATGGTATCCATCAAAACCCNAGAACTGTCAGCCTACCGAAAGCGACCCCAATCGCCCCAAAACACAAACAACTTTTTGCAATCGAAGCTACNCGGTTATTTTCTTTACTAGAAAGCTACAAAGGACAAATGCGTCTTGCCTCAGAGCAGTGAAAATTNTGAAGGATATTATATTGGTGTTATGACTGGCACCAGTGGAGACGGGTTAGANATTGCTTTAGTAAATATCGAACGCAACCAAGGGTTACAATTCGTAGCCGCCGAAACCGTTACTTTCAGCGAACAACTGAGAGAAAAACTTATCGCTCTCTCGACACCCGAGGCTAATGAAATCGAGAAAATGGGCCAGTGTGATACAGAGCTTGGAAGCTTTATCGGACTTTCAATCATCAGATTTCTAGAGAACCAGGCCGTCGGTAGAGACAAGATCATAGCGATCGGCTCGCATGGACAGACTATCAGGCACAGACCTCCATCTGAGGATAATCAATTTCCCTTTACTCTCCAGATAGGCAACCCGTTTTTAATTAATGAAATCACCGGTATAAAGACTATTGCTGATTTCCGCAGGAGAGACGTCGCACTAAATGGTCAAGGGGCTCCGTTGGTTCCCCCGTTCCACGAATCGATTTTTAGGAGGAAATCCCCCGCATCGATCATTTTAAATATAGGCGGAATAAGTAACATTACGACATTAGGCTCGAATTTGGCAGGTTTTGATACTGGCCCAGGTAACTGCTTAATGGACGCTTGGATAATGCAAAAGAGGAAACTACTCTACGATAAGTCTGGAGAATGGGCTTCCTCGGGCACAGTTCACGAAGCTCTATTGGAGAGCTTAAGAGATGATCCCTTTTTCAGGAAATCGCCGCCTAAAAGTACCGGCAGAGAATATTTCAACCTGAAATGGGCTGAAGAAAAATTCGATGGTCTTGGAGAGCTCGACGAAAAAGATGTTCAATCCACCTTTTGCGAACTCACAGCAATGACAATAATTTCAGAAATTGNAAAGTTCTCTTCAACNACTCAAGAAGTAATNGTCTGCGGAGGCGGCAGATTGAATACNTACCTAATAACTNGGCTTNAGGAACTCGGAGACAAACCAATAAGGCTAAGTGAAGACTACGANATTGATGGAGACTATATNGAGGCTGCGGCTTTTGCCTGGTTAGCCTTCTGCAATCTAAACAATCTATCAATCGACTGGAAGCAGGTTACCGGAGCATCAAAAAGTGGAACTCTTGGGGTAATTTTCGGATGAGCTACACAGAAAACGAATTACCACATCCACAAGTAGCGCTAGCATTGGGGTTTCTTACGCTAAACTGAGCACCATTTAGATCTTCAATATAGTCTATCTCNGAGCCTACCAGATAGGGATAACTCATNGAATCAATGAGNACGGAAANATATTCGTTGCTAATAATCGCATCATCAGNNTTNATTTCTTCATCGAAGGTAAAACCATATGAAAANCCATTACATCCGCCGCCAGTGACAAAAACTCTAAGTTTTAGCTCCGAGTTTTCCTCTTTGGCAATCAAGCTAGCTACTTTACTNGAGGCACTACTGGTAATGGAGACTTCCTGCATACAATTTATACTAACTCAAGGATCAACTCAAAAGCTTATCCAAAATCCGAGTAGTTTGCATTAAGACATTCAAAAATCCCTCCACTCTTCGTATGAGAGGATGACAAAANATTATACAAACACTCTACAGCCGGCCTTACTGCCCCCATGCTTGATCACGAGTCCTATAAGAGCCGCCTTTCACCTTCGTACTAATTCGCACTATTTCAGGTTCAAAATCTTCCGGAATTTCCACAAATCCATTAATTCTATAAAAATGCTTAAACACAGCTTGAAATGGATACTCATCAAACTCGGCCAAATCTCCAATAGAAACAATTTTTTCCGCGTCTTCCTCGATACTCAAAAAATCTAGCTTGATAGAAAGATCGACGCTCTTACTAAACCTTCCTGAGCTGATGGGCTTTCTTAAAATTAAGTCAAATTCGTATTTAGGTCCCTGTCCAATCTGAACGAAGCGCAATCCCGAAACAAACGACTGGGCTTCATCGCTCGAATCTGCAAAGACCTCTTCATAAAACGCTAAACTCCTTTGAAGACTTTGATAATCGCCGGACGCTTTATTCAACGTACTTTTCAGATCGCTAATCATCTTTTCTTGTATTTCCAATTCCAAAATGGTTACGGTCAATTCATTTTCTATAACTTCATGGCTCTCAGCCAAACTGTCTAGGGCAGTTTCTAGCTCAGAGACCTTTTCTCGAAAAATTCGAGCTTCAAACACGCCAACTTCTTTACCAATATAGAAACTAAGACCAAGCAGAACGATTGATAAAACTACAAACACAACAATTTTTTTAGGCTGTCTTTCAACAACTGCTAGGCGAGATTGAATAATCTTACTCCCATCTTTAAAACGCGGCATAATCATAGAAACTTCGAAGACTTAGTCCGACTCTTTGTTCTTCAAACCTTCAAGGTTAGCAAACAAATCAAGAACAACTGTAAATTCTAATACAATTAAATAACAAACAGCGCCGATATTTAAATTAGGTTAAAAACCCTTATTATGACGACCGGAGTCTCAACGTGTCTATTAAACGAACCGGCTAAGAAAATGAAAAAAATCAATCTCTCACAATCAAAAGATTTGTTTAAAAGAGCTTTAAAATCGATATCCGGAGGAGTTAATTCGCCGGTGAGATCTTTCAAGAACGTTGGAGGCGAACCGATATTCTTTGACCACGCCAAAGGCTGCCACCTCTACGATGTCGACGGCAATCGATTTATAGACTATGTCGGCTCCTGGGGACCCATGATTCTAGGACATAGCGCCAACGTCACACAAAAAAGTATCCTTACTCAACTAGAAAAAGCCACTAGTTTCGGAGCGCCCACACTAATTGAAATAGAATTAGCTGAGAAAATAATTGAGCTCGTGCCTAGCATAGAAAAAGTTAGGATGATGAACTCTGGCACAGAGGCAACCATGACAGCCATTCGTCTTGCCAGAGGCTTCACAGGTAGAGACATCGTTGTAAAATTTGAGGGTTGCTACCATGGACATGCTGACGTATTACTAGCGAAGGCAGGAAGCGGCGTTTTGACTCTTGGTATCCCTGATACACCCGGTATACCTGAATCTGTTACTCGCAATACCTTTGTATTGCCTTTCAATGATATAGAAGCTGTTAAGGAAACCTTTTCAAATCACGCCGATCAAATTGCCGCAGTTATCGTCGAACCAGTTGCGGGAAACATGGGGTGTATACCTCCTGCACCAGGTTACCTAGAAACGCTTCGGGAAATAACTGAACGAGATGGTTCTTTGCTCATATTCGATGAAGTTATGACCGGTTTTAGATTGTCAAAGGGAGGCGCGCAAGAGGTTTATAGAATCAAGCCTGACCTAACCGCTCTCGGGAAAATTATCGGCGGAGGGTTACCCGTGGGAGCATTAGGCGGTTCTAGTCAGATCATGGAACATTTGGCCCCACTCGGTCCTGTATATCAAGCGGGAACGCTATCAGGCAACCCTCTAGCTATGTCTGCAGGCTTTTCCGTCTTAAGTCAACTAGAAGATAAGATGTATCAGGATTTAAAAGAAACTACGGAAAACTTTTGCCTCGGACTGAGAGAAATATTTGAAACCTATTCTTGCAAGGTATCGATAAATTATGTCTGTGGGATGTTCAGCATTTTTTTCGGCGTTGACTCTGCAGCAAATTTTNATGAGGTTAACAATTCTGACACTGAAAAATACAGCAGGTTTTTCTATTCAATGTTGAATAGAGGAATCTACCTGGCTCCTTCTCCTTATGAATTAGCCTTTCTAAGTACAGCGCACACCCAAGAGATCTTAAGCGAGACTCTAAAAGCNGTTGAAGATANATTAAAGAACCAAGAATTATGAGATGAATATGAAAGANGTTTACGGGGTTGGTAATGCCATTGTTGATGTGATTGCTGAAGTGGATGACCAATTTCTGTCGGAATTGGCTCTTGAAAAGGGCAATATGACTTTAGTCGATAACGAACATATGGCGCACCTTGAAGGCAAATTGAGCTCCGCTCCAAAAAAAATAATGAGTGGAGGGTCTGCCGCAAATACTGTCTTTGCGGTTCAAGCCTTTGGAGGAAGTACTGCATATGCCTGCAGGCTCTCAAATGATCGTAATGGAGAACACTTCTTCAGAGACTTCAGTGAATCTGGAATTTCAATGAGTAACTCGAGCATCGTTAATGAGGGAGCGACAGGTCAATGTCTTGTTCTTGTTACCCCGGACGCAGAGCGCACAATGGCGACTAATCTGGGAGTCTCAGCTAACTTAACTAACTCTTGTATTGATGAAAAAACTCTTAGCGAATCGAAAACGGTATACCTAGAGGGATACTTAGCGACCTCGGAAAAAAACACTAGCGTAGCGCTCCAAGCCCGAGAGATCGCTGTCAAGGCTGGCGCCGAAGTGGCTCTGACTTTGTCGGATGCCTCCATTCTTGGCCCTTTTAGGAGTGCCTTTGAATCCTTTATCGGCGAGGGCGTCGAGATTTTATTTTGTAATGAACAAGAGTGCCTAAACTGGTCAGGAACCGACCGCATAGATCTCGCCATCACTGAGATGCGCGACTTTGCAAAGGAGATATATATTACCCTCGGGGCTAAAGGTTCTATTGTAATTTCGTCTGCTGGTGTCGAAGAAGTTGGAACAGATCAAGTCGTCGCGGTTGACACAAATGGAGCCGGAGACATGTACGCTGGTGCTTGCTTATTTGCAAGAACGCAAAAAATGACACCCAAAGAATGTGCGTTCTTCGCCAACAAATGCGCTGGAGCTATCGTTCAGGAATATGGCGCAAGATTTTCAAGTGTAACTGAGTACAGAGAACTCATTTAAATGAACATAAAAGGTATTTCTCTATCTGCCGTAAATCCAATTAAGTCATTCGTACATCCTAAAGCCCTTATCTCCACACCCTTTTGCGAAGCCAGTTTAATGGCTCTGAAATAACCTTCATCTATATGCGCAGCAGGCTTGACTGAATTAATTCCAGTGTGTTGCGAGCAGAAAATTAAAATCGCTCTATGACCCATTTCTACCATAGAGATCAAACTTTGCAGATGCTTTAAAGCTCTAGCGCTAACGGCATCTGGGAACATACCTACATCTTTCCCGACAAGATAACTCACACTTTTAACTTCCACAAAAATAAGTTTATTCTGCGCCGAGTACAAAAAATCGAACCTTCCTTTTCCCCCTGGGATTCTGGGTTCGGAGCTTNTTAATTTGAACTCCTCAGTACCNGCCAACACGGACCCNGAAACAGCTTCCTCAACCAAGCTATTCGCNAAAATNGAACGAATACCCACTATTCCNGCTGGTGTCTCAACGAATTCCAATGTTTTAGGAAATTTCCTTTGAATGTTTTTAGAATTTGATAGCCAGGCCCTGCTGCCTGGAATATCGCACCCAGTCATCGCGCCAGTATTCGGACAGTAAACAGTCTCTTTCTCNCCATTACTATTTTCGACATCCGCTAAAAATCTTTTATACCGCCTCAAAAATTTTACTTCTTCTAGAGCTGGCAATTTCAACTATATGCCCCAANCCGCCAAAGCCAACCGCAGCCTATCCAGTCCCAAATAAATAGAATCTAAATCTGTTGAACACGAAAATCGTACGTAATNTTTACCNTAATGATGACTAAAATCGGAGGCCGGTGTAATCGCTACTCCGTGATCGATTAGCATCTTGAGACAGAAGTCATGGCTATCGAGCCCCGTATGCGATATATCCACGAACACATAAAATCCTCCTGCAGGCTTAACTGGAATAGTAAAGCCCAAATTCAACAGTCCTCCACAAAGCGTTCTAATACGCTGGTCAATGATCTGAACTCTGTTCTCGTGAATCGCTCGGCATTGATCGTCGAATGCCTCCAAAGCGGCATATTGAGAAATAGTGTTCGGTGCCAAAAAAATGTTCTGCGCCAATCTAGTAAAATACTCTGCTGTTTCTTGAGGNACTACAACCCANCCCAGCCGCCAACCTGTCATTGCGTAGTATTTTGAAAANCTATTCAAAATAAAAATCTCTNCATCAACAACCAAAGCCGATTCATAAANNCTATTGCTCAGATTTATACCCTGATAAATTTCATCAACAATAAGAAACCCCTTCTTTCTATCTGCAAGCCCCTTTAGTTCTTTGAGAGTAGATTCTTGCACTATCACACCGGTTGGATTGGCTGGAGAAGACAGCAAGATTCCTTTAACTGAATCAGACCATCTGCTTTCAAACTCCGTTGGCTCTGGTTGAAATTCAGCGCTTATTTTCAAAGTCACATTCTCGATCAAAGTACCGATTACAGATGCAAAAGCCCCGTGACATGGATATCCAGGATCAGTAGATAAGAAATGATCACCAGCATCCAACAACCCAGCCAATAACAACAACAAGCCTCCACTAGCCCCATTAGTAATCAGAATTCGCTCAGGATCGATATCTATACCCATTTCAAAATATTGACCAGAGATTTTTTCTCGGAGCTCATACAGGCCATTTCCGCCCGTATACTTCGTCAGCTCATTCTCAAGCGCTACTTTTGCCCGATCCACTATAGGCGCTGCCGTTGGAAAATCGAGCTCCCCTATTTCAAAATGAACGATTGATCGTCCTTGACTTTCCAGAAGCCTCGCTTGCTCCGCTATCTCCATAACACGAAAGGGTTTAAGGGCTTTGAGGCGGTCTGAAAAACTCATCTCGTTCATATCATCATCGCTCTTCTAAACAAAGACAAAAGGCTATGGCTATAGCTCCAGCCTTCTGGTATTTTACGCGCCCTCTACCAAAAAGCAGTAGGTCAGAGAAATAGTTAAGGGGTATTTTATGGCAACAAAATCTAAAACGAAAAGCACCACCACTAAGAAGCCAGTCCAGAAGACCACTTCAAAAGCTGCTAAGTTAAGTTCATCCCAGTTTCAGAATTTCACACCCTACAAACCAAAAAAAAATGAAGAATACATGAGTNCAGAGCAACTGGAGCACTTNNGAGTCATCCTATCTAATTGGCGTCTTGAGCTCATGGAACAAGTNGACGGGACNGTAAATAATCTTCAGGAAAAAGCTGGATCTCTGCCAGATCCAAACGACAGNGCCAGTCAAGAATCTGAATTNGGCTTAGAACTAAAAACCCGAGATAGAGAAAGAAAGTTNTTAAGGAAGATCGCTTCAGCCTTGTCAAGAATCGAAGATGGAAGCTANGGTTTTTGCGAGGAAACCGGTGAAGAAATTGGCTTGAGAAGACTTGAAGCCAGGCCGATTGCTACTCTTTGTTTCGAAGCCCAGGAGAGGCACGAAATAACAGAACAACACTACTCAGATTTGGATGACTAACGGGAAATTTGAAANCTCCGANAGCGCCAANAAAAATATTTTCTAATGAAAATAGGCAGGTTCGCGCCCTCACCTACTGGCCCACTTCATATGGGCTCCTTAATTACAGCACTAGCGAGCTATTTGGATATAAAATCAAANAAGGGGCTCTGGTTAATCCGAATAGATGATCTAGACCCGCCAAGAACAGCTCCTGGTGCTACTCAAGCAATTCTAGAATCTCTCTTTGCTCACGGGTTAGTGTCCGATCGCGCAGTGATTTATCAAAGTGAGAATCTTCGAAATTACGAAAGTCAGCTCGCCAAGCTATTACCCNATATATATTCATGCGAGTGCAGCAGAAAAATACTAGCAAGGCATAAAATCTATCCTGGGACTTGTCGAGACAAAGTCTTGTCAACGGATGACTTTGCANTAAGGATAANAGTTCCCAACACCCTCATATCATTNAACGACAAAATTAGGGGAGAGACAAAAACNAATCTTCAGCAGGAAG
The DNA here is from genome assembly GCA_002727775.1 of Gammaproteobacteria bacterium. Lineage (GTDB taxonomy): Bacteria > Pseudomonadota > Gammaproteobacteria > Pseudomonadales > Azotimanducaceae > UBA4421. Next base: position 1,799 of record PBUF01000031.1, on the reverse strand, counting down.
TAGGAGACTTTATAGTGGTCCGGCGCGACAAACTCTTTTCTTATAACTTAGCGACAGCTTGTGATGACGGCGGTCANGGAATAACTGATGTCCTGAGGGGNGAGGATCTCCTTTTATTAACTAACCCTCAAATATTCCTGATGAACATGCTGAAGCTAAAAACGCCAGAGTATTCACACATTCCGGTGTTATGTAACATAAATGGGCAAAAACTATCTAAGCAAGCTGGCGCGCCACCAGTTAAAAATTTCGAAGCAGTTAAAAATCTAACTAGGGCAATGCGATTCTTAGGATTTACGATCCCCGAACATATAAAAACNGTTAACTCGGTAATTGAGTGGGGCATAAGGAACTGGTCAGCCAATCAGATACCGAAANAATTTGATTTTTATTCCTAGAACCATGTCAAACANCAAACTAAANAGGGCTCCCAATTTTTATTTCAACATCAATAGGATAGACCAAAGAATANTGGAAATTCNCAAAGAACTTATTGGTGAAGGNCACGACTGCTACTTGGTTGGAGGCTGTATCAGAGACNTTATTTCTAAAAAACAGCCTAAAGANTTTGATCTTGTAACCAGCGCGCGGCCGGATGCGATCCTTAAAGTTTTTAAAAAAAGAGCACGACTAGTCGGCAATCGATTTCCTATAGTCCATGTTAGAAAGGGCAACCTAGTCGTGGAAATAGCAACCTTTCGTTCCGCTAATAGTCTGGAAATCGACTACAATAAAACAGGATCAATACTCAGAGACGAGTCTTTTGGTGTAATAGAAGAAGATTTCTCAAGAAGAGACTTCACTATTAACGCTCTTTATTTTGACCCGGACAAAAATGAGATCTTAGACTTTGTCAATGGAATCGGAGATTTAAATTCTCGNAAGCTTAAATTCATCGGAAATCCGGAAACCAGAGTTCGGGAAGATCCCATAAGACTACTCAGATACCTCAGGTTTGCCGCAAAGCTAGACTTTGAACTCGATAATGCAGTCATATCATTACTCAAGAANCAGGCAAATCTACTCACCACCCTATCTTCCGCAAGGCTATTCGACGAATTCAAAAAAATCTTCCTACAAGGACACGCCTTTAAAGTCTGGAAGTTTTTAATAAATACACGCATTCCAAGCCTCATTTGGCCAGATTGTGAAACTGATAATTCAATCATTTTCAAGGGACTGAAAGAAACAGACAAGAGATTCAACAAAAATAAACCACTTTCACCAGCATTTATTATTGCACTGCTTCTTTGGCCAACCTTCGAAAAAAAAGCCTCTAAAGGTAACCCTGCCGAGTTAGAGACAATAGGGCGGAAAATGTTAAAGCGTCAGAATACTCAAATGAAAATCCCCTTGAGATATAGAGAATTTATTTTAAGCATTTGGAAAATTCAGACCAAACTAACGAACAAGTCGATCGGGATGAAAGAAAATGTAATAAGGCATAGGTCGTTCCGAGCCAGCTATGACCTGCTAGCAATCAGATCACAAGTAGACCATGCGCTAAAAGACTCTTTTAATTTTTGGTCACATACCCAGCTTAGATCCTCAGACAAAAAAACCCGGTCGCCCAAAAACAATTCTCTTGATATAAGCAAACAACATTAAAAAACGCTATTCTCTCAAATATAATTCTTTCAACTACCGAGTAAATCGAGAACAAAAATCAATAAGTCACTTTCAAATATTGTTCAAAAAGTTAATCTAAGCGACAGGTCTAAGATACCAAATTACATAGCAGTTGAGGGCCCTATTGGGGCTGGTAAGACATCTTTAGCAAAGAATCTCGCTTTTGCTCT
>PBUF01000030.1 GCA_002727775.1 Gammaproteobacteria bacterium | reverse complement strand
CCATTGAACCGTTAAACTGACGTCAACGATATTTTCATCCTCGGTCAACATAAGCGCCTGATGGTCTTTCGACCGCACTCTTGTCACGTTAACCACTTCGACTGTATAGAAAATCGGCGCTTTAAAATTAATACCTTCAGTGAGTAACTCTTCTTGAACTTCACCAAAAAAGAAAACTACACCGCGCTCCTGCGCATCAATCTGATAAACACCCATATAAAGATATAACGCAGCCAATACAGGTAACAGAATCCCAAAGAACTTACCCGAAAAAGGGTTGCTTCCCGTCGGGCCCGCGCCGTCCTTCTTGCCTCCAAAAATGCCAGACAACTGGCCTTGGAGTTTCTTTATCGCCTCGTCTAAATCAGGAGGCCCCTGGTCTCCTCTATTACCCCAGGGGTCATTGTTGTTACCTGGAGGATCGTTCCATGCCATTTTTCGCTTTCTCCAATCGAATTGAGTTTTATCTATTAAAGTCTAGATTTGTGTATTGGGCTGCGCAACTATGATTGCGTTCTCTTTTTTAATTCTTTTATCAGCGCCGGGTCACCGCGCAAAGTTAAATCGAAATAACCCTCGTCTTCAAATTTTTCCTCTATTATAGCGCTTTTTTGATAGAGCCAGGCTCTCGTTGAACCATCGCAGACGCTAAGCTTAAATTGGTAGGGAGAAAAGACGCCAATAACTGAAGCAATCCTTTTTATGAGTTCATCCAAACCATACTTACTTTTAACACTAATACAAACACCCAGTTTACCTAAGCTATCTAATCGATCCCGATCATCCAAAAGATCGATCTTATTGAATACCAATAATTCAGGAATACCGTCAGCCCCTATTTGCCCAAGAACACCTCTAACTTGTTCTATACGAGCTTCGAAATTTTCGTCAGAGATATCTACTACGTGTAGTAATAAATCAGCACCCGAAACCTCTTCCAGCGTAGCATGAAAGGCCTCAACAAGTTGATGGGGCAGTTGGCTAACGAAACCAACCGTATCTGCCAACATACATTCTCGCACACCTGGAAGACTTACTCGCCGAATAGTAGGGTCGAGCGTAGCAAACAATTTATCTGCTACTAAAGCGTCAGCACCACTCAGACGGTTGAACAATGAAGACTTCCCTGCATTCGTATAGCCGACCAGAGCCATAGTTTGAGTTTCATTGCTATGACGTAGTCTTCTGTTCTGTCTCCGATTTTTCTCAATCTGCGCCAGTTTCTTTTCAAAAAATTTCACTCGATCACTAAGCATCCGCCTGTCCAACTCGACTTGCTTTTCTCCCGCGCCTCTTAAGCCTACTCCCCCCTTTTGACGGTCCAAATGGGTCCAGCCTCGCACCAATCGAGTCTGGGCATGTTTGAGTTGAGCAAGTTCCACCTGTAGTTGACCCTCATGACTAAGAGCTCGATCCGCAAAAATCATCAGGATCAATTCGGTTCGAGTTACGACCCGACACTGAATCGCTGTTTCTATATTTCTCTGCTGCCCTGGAGAGAGTTCATTATTAATGACCAGCAGTCCAGCCTCATGTCTCTTGGCAATCTGTTTGATTTCTTCTAGCTTTCCTTTCCCTATAAACGACTTCGGGTTGATTCGCTCTTTGAACACCTTCATCGCTTCCACCACAAGCAGACCGGCTGTCTTTGATAGCTCAACCAGTTCGTCTAGATCAGGTGAGGGCGATTTTTCAAAGGAAACGGAGATAAGGATGGCGGTCGCGCCAACTTCGGGTCTTTCAAATAGCATCTAGTGCCGATGCCCCACAACCTCGTTTCCAACCACCTTATTCTTCATATATTTCGGGTAAACTAATATTACGCACTGGCTGAATGGTGGATATTGCGTGTTTGTATACCATTTGACTCACTGAGTTCTTCAAAAGGATCGAGAACTGATCGAAAGATTCGATTTCCCCTTGCAGTTTGATTCCACTCACCAAATAAACCGAGACTGGAACTTTCTCTTTTCGAAGTTGATTGAGATACGGCTCTTGTAAGTTATTGATTTTGTTTTTCATTTGCCTAGATCTTTTTTAATTATGACCTACTAAAGAGGTCCTCTATTGGTTCTTTCTGGGCCATTCCAGCAGCCCTGAACGCTACTTTGACAGCTCGCTCTTCTATACTAGTCCCTTTAATAATTTATTAATACTTTCGTATTCGAGGACTAATCTGCCTCCAAAGCACGCTTCGTCAGCTCCGCACCCTCAGACAATGGGAAAAACTCTACATTTTCCCACGACCTCAACCACGTCATCTGTTTCTTAGCGAGCAATCTGGTTGCCGAAAGTGCTTCCTGAGCGAACTCTTCTTTATTCGTTACTCCATCAAGGTGCTTCCATGCCTGGCGGTAGCCTACGGATCGCATAGAAGCGCTCCCCCCTTGCAGCCCGTCCATTTGCTTTAAAGCCCTCACCTCATCAAGAAACCCTTCTTCCAACATTGAACGAAAACGACTTTCAATCCTTTGATCCAGTTCCCGTCTTTGGGTTGGAGCGATCGCCAAACTCTTTATTTTGTATCCAAGCCGTTCATGGAGATTTTTGGCGGGATTTTCAAGCCAAAAAGTCGAAATATTCTTTCCTGTGACCAGAAACACTTCCATTGCTCTCATTACCCGCTGTCGGTTATTCGGATGAATGTTGATAGCCGCTTCAGGATCAGCAGCTTTCAATTCTTTATATACTTCGCCCAAACCATTTTGTTCCACTCTTTGCTCTAAATAAGCACGCACCTCTGGATCAGTCTTGGGTAATCTAGATATTCCGTCCCGAAGACATTTGATGTAAAGCATCGAACCTCCAACCAGAATAGGAAGCCGATCTTCTTTAGTAGCTTTATCAAGTAATTCGTCGGCGTCACTCACAAAATCAGCTGCGGAATAAGCTTCCTGCGGGTCTCTAATGTCGATTAATGCATGAGGGTATTTAATCAAGGCATCTTCGTGTGGTTTTGCAGTACCTATATTCATACCTCTGTATACCAGAGCCGAGTCAACGCTAATCAGTGTGGCTTTACTTTCGCCTCCAATCCGATCATAGAGCTCCATCGCAATTTCGGTTTTTCCTGCCGCGGTTGGTCCTGTAATCAAAACAGCTTTACGCAATTCACCTTCCACGGAAAAACATATTGTCCAGCTTTGACATATCAAAGCCAAAGTAGGTGGGACGCCCATGGTTGCACAAACCAGCGTTTTCGGTTTTTTCCATATCCCTCAGAAGCCTATTCATCTCCGCTAACTCTAACTTTCGATTTGCCCTAATTGCACCATGACACGCTATGGTGGCCAATTGGTCCATCTGACGTCTCTCAAATTCTCGCGACTCGCCATATTTAGCTAACTCAGACAACATATCTCTTGCTACCAATTCAACATTTTCTTTTTTCAAAATTGCTGGTATCTCTCTAAGGAACAAAGACCGTTCGCCAGACCGCTCTAAATGCAAGCCATTTTGACTTAATTCTTCTCTCATCTCTTCCAACAAATTGACCTCATCCAGTGATAAATCGATTGCTATAGGAACCAGAAGCTTTTGGCTAGGCATACCACCAATCTTGATCTGAGCCTTGAGCCTTTCATATAAAATGCGTTCATGTGCAGCATGCGCATCTACAACAATAAGCCCCTCGCGGTTCTGGGCAAGAATGTATACTCCGTGTAATTGGGCCAACGCAAAACCTAAGGGNTCAGATCTACTTATAACCTCCGNAGATGCCGATATTTCATGGTCTGCAGTCTCCCCGAAGCCAANGGTTTCACTCTCAAAATCTAGTTCTATTGCTTTACTAGCTAGATACGTATGTTTGTTTTCATTGAAGGCCCCGAAGGATTCAGTTTCCTTATCGATCTGATCTTCAGGTTTTATCTGCCTTAACCTTCTATTCAACGAGCCAAAAATAAAATCATGGACTGTTCGTTGTTCTCTGAATCTAACTTCATGTTTTGTTGGATGTACATTGACATCCACCATNGAACTTGGGAGCTCTAAAAACAGCGCGAATACGGGGTGTCTGCCGTGGAACATCACATCGCTATAAGCCTGCTTTACCGCATGAGCAATCAGCTTATCTTTGACAGGTCTTCCATTAACGTAAAAGTACTGTTGGTCAGTTGATCCGCGATTAAGAATCGGCAAGCCTATCCAACCATGAAGTCGCAGATCATCGGTAACAGACTCAATGGTGATTGATTTATTTGCGAAGTCACCACTAAAAACCATTTTTAAACGGTCTTCTTTGTAACCAGGTACAAGCACTTTTTCTTTAACAGAGGTCCCAGATAGCGAAAAACCAACATCCAAATTCGACAAACTTAACCTCATCAAAGTGTTTTCAATTTGTCGATTCTCAGTTCGTTCCGCCTTTAAAAACTTTCTCCTTGCTGGAGTGTTATAAAAAAGATCTTCAACCCCGATGAACGTTCCTACACTCTGTGGGCTAGGTTTAGAAGACAAGAGACGACCTCCTTCTAGAACCAACTCCCATCCGGTATCGCTATCCGCTGTTCTCGAACGCAACGTCAATCTAGATACTGACGCTATACTGGCAAGCGCTTCGCCTCGAAAACCAAATCCGTCGATCTTGAATAAGTCATCCGCCGAATTTATTTTACTAGTAGCATGACGAGAGACGGCCAACTCCATGTCCGCTTTCTCTATACCAAAACCATCATCTCTAACAATTAAACTTTTGGCTCCGCCCTCGCGAACCTCCAATTCAATCTTTCTTGCCCCCGCATCAAGGCTATTCTCGAGTAATTCTTTAGCAACTGAAGCCGGTCGTTCCACCACTTCACCCGCAGCAATCTGGTTCGCCACCAGAGGATCCAATAACTTAACCCGTTTCATTCATCACCTTGTCCTGGCTGGTATCACCAACTTTTGACCTATTTTTATTCGACTGGTTTTCAATGAATTGACCTCTCTCAGAGTTTTTGTTGTAACTCCGAATTTTTTCGCAATCTCCGACAACGTATCTCCTTTTTCCACCACATGGTTAGTTGTGTTTTGCCTAGCTGCTAATAGAGTGCCCACGGGTGGATCTTCTATGAAATATTTTTCTATCCCATTGGCTATGGCTCGCGATAGCTTTTCTTGATGCTCTAGCTGGGTCAGACGCCTAGCTTCCTTAGGATTAGAGATAAAGCCAGCCTCAATTAATATCGAGGGCATATCAGGACGTTTCAAAACCATAAAAGCAGCTTTTTCAACTGTCTTTTTGTGAAGTGGCGTCACACTTTTGAGCTCACGAAGCACCGCACGACCAAGGTGATCGCTCTTCGATCTGTTTGCATTCATAGACAAATCTAACAAAGTCTCTGCCAAAAAAGGAACGTCATTATTTAGATTTACATCGCCTGTNGTCCCNAGAATACTTAGCTCTCCGGCTCCTCCAATTAGGTCGGATTTTCTTTCGAGATCCTCTAACCATTTAGCAGACTCGCTTGAGGCCCCTTTTTCGGAGAGCATATATACCGAAGCNCCGAAAACTTTAGAGCTCTTAAACGCGTCGGCGTGTAAAGAGATGAAACAATCTGCCCGATTTGTTCTTGCAAATTCGGTCCGCTTGATAAGAGGGACATAATAATCACCATCTCTCAATACAGTCCCTGACAATCCCGGCTTCGCATCGAGTTTTTTCTTCACACGGCGAGCGAGTTCAAGAACCACTTTTTTCTCTTGAATATTATTGGGTCCAATTGCTCCAGGGTCTTCACCCCCATGCCCAGGATCAATGACAACCTGGATATTTCTTAACCCCACTTTTTCGTCAAGTTTATAACTCGAGCTGATGGAGGCTGGACTTGCCATCTTTAGATCAACAACCAACCTATGTCCGTAAGATGCTACTGGATCAAGAATAAAGGCTTTAAAAGGAATTTTGCTTTCCGTCTCTATGACAAATCTATATCCGCCACCTCTATCAGCTCCTCTTACACTAACAAACCGTTTTGAAGATTGAGCCATTGAATTGACATCCAAGTCACGTTTAGGACGGGTATTCTTTAAATCTATTACAATTCGATAAGGGTTATCCAAATGAAAAATCTTATACTTTATCGACTCATCGGAATCGAAAACTATACGATTAGAGCTTGGAGCTTCGTGCATCCGAATATTTTTCAGATCCCCTGCAAGTAAATCAGCTGCACATGTAGCTATGAACAACATACTGAGTTGCAGAATTACCCTATTCAAGGTCAAAAAACCCTTCGATCTGTAATGATCGACCCGGGNTCGAATTAGTTTTCGAACCCTCTTCATACTTGAAATATAGGTTAAATGAAGGGCTAGGCAGCCAAGTGGTCGCTTTGTCCGCCCATTCGATAAATTTAAGACCTGAGCCATCAATAATTTCATCAAATCCAAGAAAGTCCAGTTCTTGAGGATCATTTATTCGATATAAATCGAAATGAAAGATTTCCATCGACTCCAGATAATAGGGTTCAAGTAATGTGTAAGTTGGGCTTTTCACATTACCTAAATAACCAAATCCTTGGAGAGCTCCTCTTACAAAGGTGGTCTTTCCAGCTCCTAGATCACCGAAAAGAAAGACAACGCTACTAAGTCGATTCTCCTTAACCAGAGTTTCAGCAAATTCACGCCCAGCATTAAGAGTTTCTACTTCATTTTTCAGCAAAAGAGAGTTAGTGCGACTCATGGAGACATCAATTTAGGAAGAAATCGAATTACGTCAGTAGCAATCAAGCTTCTCTGCCCCACTATTTTTGATGCCTGATCAGCTGAAGCACTATGAAGTAAAACTGCATGAACAAGGGACTCCGCCAGACTCCCAAAACGTTGAACAGCAAGTCCAGCAATAATCCCTGAGAGAACGTCTCCCATACCCGCTGTTGCCATACCTGGATTCCCGTGACCACAAATTACTAGATTTTCTTCACAGAAAATTATTGAACCAGGACCCTTTAGGACTCCCATCACTGAATATTTCCTTATCAACTCTTTCGTTGTTTGTAGTCTATCTGTTTCAACTTGAGTAACGTTTGAGCCCACTAGTCTAGCCGCCTCCCCTGCATGTGGACTGATAATCACGTCAGCATGGCCAGGGGCGCCTAGTTCAGCCATCCAGAACAGTCCATCTGCATCAACTACGGTGGGAATCTTGAGACCCATACAAACCTCGTAAAGGCCTCTACCCCAGTTACTTCGGCCAAGGCCAGGGCCAATCAAAATAGTTTCGTATTTATCGACCTGCTTTGCAAAATCAGAACAATTCGCATCCACCATCATTACTTCTGGAATCCTTGAGGCAATAGCATTGAAGTGCTCTGGCCTAGTCGCAACAGTCACCAAACCTGCACCGGCGCGAAGTGCCGCCTCAGCAGCCATCAATATCGCGCCCGGCATACCAACATCTCCGCCTATTATTAATAAATGACCTTGCCGATTTTTGTAAGTATTTAGCGGAAGTTCTGGCAATTCTGAAGGGTCGAAAAACCTAAGATCAACCCCAGGAAACTCGTCAGTAATTGCAGGTGGCACGCCTAGAGCATCTATTCTGACCTCTCCCGCCGAGGATGGACCAGCGCCCAAATAGAGCCCTAGCTTTCCTGTAATGAACGTCACCGTTACGTTTGCCACTACTGCCGTATCGACTATCGCTCCTGTACTAGCATTCAAACCAGACGGAACATCCAGACTTAAAACGGGAAGATCAGAGCCGTTAATTAAAGTAATCGCTTGTGCGTAATTCTCTTTCATGCCTCCTTTTAGACCAGTCCCAAGGAGTCCATCCACGATCAGATCACCAGAAACAATTGCAGGAAGAGAAGTTACTTCAAGCCGAGCCAATTCCAACTGATCGTAGGCCGCCCTAGCACTTCCGGATAGCGTAGAAAGATCACTAACCATGACAAGTTGGATTTTAATTCCATAATCTTGTGCGAGCCTAGCCAATAAAAAAGCATCGCCTGCATTATTTCCCTTACCCGAAAAAATGGTGANAGATCTAAGCGAAGGCCAACACTCTAGCATNGTATTAAAAGCAAACTTTGCCGCTCTGCTCATTAACTCCAAAGGGGCTAAACTGAGCTTCTCAATAGCCAACGCGTCTATCGCTTTACTCTCGTCCGACGAGTAGAGCTTTAAATATTTATTGGACATGTCCACTAACAGCTTTCTGCATTCGGTTGCTATTATAAGCCCAACTAAACTCCATGGATCATTAGTTTTGACCGGTAAAATTGAAGTCTTACCTTCATTAAAACAGATTCAAACATGGGGCAAGGAATTCGGATTCTCTAGCGTCGGCATATCCAATATTGATTTAAGTGAAGAGAGCAATGCTTTTATCAGATGGTTAAGAAAGGGCTACGCTGGTGATATGACTTACCTAAAAAGAAACATCAAAAAAAGACTCCATCCCGAACTTTTAGTGCCAGAAACTCACCGAGTTATCTCGGTCACGATGGACTACTTACCTCCTAANACTAACCCAAAAAAAACTCTAAAAGATAACAAGAAAGCCTATATCGCTCGTTACGCTTTAGGCAGGGATTACCATAAAAAGATGCGCAAACAACTCGCAAAATTAGCGCAAAAAATAGGCCTTTCAATTCCTTATCAGAAATACCGGGTATTTGCTGACTCGGCACCGGTATTAGAGAAACCGCTTGGAATGAAAGCTAACCTTGGATGGATCGGTAAAAACACACTTTTGCTGAACAAAGACCAGGGTTCCTGGTTTTTCTTGGGAGAAATATTCACAAATGCACCCCTCAAAGTTAATCAATCAACAGCTGAAAATGATTGTGGTAAATGCTCTGCCTGCATTTCAGTCTGTCCAACCAACGCGATTATCAGGCCAGGGGAGTTAGACGCTAGGAGGTGTATTGCCTATCTGACAATCGAACATAAAGGAGTCATTCCTGTCGCGCTTAGATCGCTGATCGGCAATCGAGTGTTCGGCTGTGACGACTGCCAGATATTTTGTCCTGTCAATAGACATCCGACCTATGCAACCTCTTCGGACTTCTATCCAAGAAACAACTTAGAATGCAGCTCTTTGTTAGATCTTTTTAAAATGAGCGAAGGAGAATTTGAACGAGTTACCCGGGGCTCCGCCATCAGACGAATTAACTACGATCAGTGGCAGAGAAATCTCGCCATTGGTATTGGCAACAGCGACTATGGTGACTTAGCAATAAAGCTCTTGACTGAGAGAATGAAAACGTGCAGCGACATGGTGGCTGAACATATTGATTGGGCAATCAGGCGACTGAAAAGTTCGGCGGTGTCATCGCAGAACGAAAAAGTGATCCCGGTAAACCTTTAACTCTTCTATAGACTCTCGTATATCAAGAAGCGCGCTGTGAGAACCCTTCTTCTTAATCAGGTCTTGTAGATCCGGTCTCCATCTTTTCGACAACTCTTTTATCGAACTCACATCTATATTTCGGTAGTGCAAAAAGGACTCAAGAGTAGGCATATAACGATTCAAAAATCTTCTGTCCTGACAGACACTATTGCCGCAAAGAGGCGCTTCTCCCTGAGAAACAAATTCATTGATAAACGAGAGCGTCATGGCTTCTGCTTCCCTCTCTCCTACTCCCTCCTTTTCAATACGATCCAGCAACCCCGACCTCGAGTGATGAGTTTGATTCCATTCATCCATCTCGTCGAGAAAAACCTGCCCTTGTGATATCGCTAAAACTGGACCCTCGGATAAAACATTTAAATTCGAATCCGTAACGATAGTGGCTATTTCTATAATCCGTTCTCGCTCCAGATCTAAACCCGTCATCTCCAAGTCAATCCAAACTAAGTTAGGGTGCACTTTCAATTTAGTTTCCTTTTTCTACTATCAGTTATTATGGTTCAAATCTCATCAAAAAGAATTGGGTATATGGACCCCGTCAAACTGTATTCAACAGAGGATTTAGTTAACACGCTCAAACAAGAAAACGTGTTGATCGTTCAAGTGACCGACTTCGCCAGCTATGCCAAAGGTCACATTCCAGAAGCTGTGCTAGTTACGCCGCATGAGATCATGAACGAAGAGATGCCCGCGGTTGGAAAATTACCGTCGTTTTCCAAAATCAATGATCTTCTAACTACTATCGGCTACCAACAAGATGACCTAATAATTGCTTACGACAACGAGGGTGGCGGCTGGGCAGGAAGATTTCTCTGGCTTATGGACTGCATCTGCCACCAAAAATTAGGCTACTTGAACGGCGGCTTGCCCGCATGGGTAAGCGAGAGGCGGCCTTTGGAAACTAGGCCCCCAACTAGAAAAGAAGAACGATCAGAAATTAGGCTCTCGATAGGTCCTATCGCTGAGATAGAGGACGTAATGGATGCGATCGAGAGTTCAAGTAGCATTATTTGGGATGCAAGATCCCTCGGTGAGTTTAACGGAACAGATCGGAGAGCAGCTAGGGGGGGTCATATTCCATCAGCAATCCACTTGGACTGGCTAGAACTCAGAGACCCTTTCAATTTCTTTCGACTGCCTAAGGATCTGAGCGCCCTTCTCGAAGCGAGCGATCTTTTATCCGGCAAGAACATCATTACTTACTGTCAGTCGCACCATCGATCTGGGCTTTCATATCTTGTTGGTCGATTATACGGAATGAACATCAAAGCCTATGCTGGGGGCTGGGCTGAGTGGGGCAATCGAGTGGACACGCCCATCGCCATATAAGGAGAAACGTTTTGTTCAAAATTTTACAAAAGATTATTCCACAACATTTTACTTCGAGACTAGTAGGCCGAATCGCCTCCTCGAAAAACTATGTGGTCAAGACTTTGTTAATTCATCTCTTTAAAACCTTTTATAAGGTATCGCTAGCAAATGCCAAGATACAAAGAGTCGAAGACTACAATTCATTTAATGAATTTTTCACAAGAGAGATCACCATTGAATCGATTAAAGACAAGCAAACAAGTGGCCTCATTTTTTCGCCAGCAGAAGGGATGATCAGCCAGATCGGTGAAATTCGGGATGAAAAACTCATCCAGGCTAAGGGGCATAGCTATTCGCTCGCCGAGCTCTCGGGCTTGGACATAGAACCCTATGCTGGCGGATCATTCATTACCATTTATTTGTCACCGAGTAATTATCATCGAGTACACCTTCCTATATCAGCAACACTAAAAAAAACTGTATCGATCCCCGGAGCTCTTTATTCAGTAAACACAGCTACAGAAAGGTCTATACCTAATCTGTTTTGTAAAAACGAGAGACTAGTATGCCAATTTGAGTCCGAAAGAGGCCCAATTCTTGTGATACTGGTTGGAGCGTTAATTGTAGCTTCCATAGAGATGGACTGGGAAGGTCCAGCGTCACCTTACCTAACTCAGGAAGTGACAAACTATAGCCTCCACTACACGGATCGCTCCGAAATAGGAAAATTCCTATTAGGATCAACCGTCATTTGCTGCTTCCCGCCAAACCATTTTTCTCTCGACCAAAGTTTAAGCGTAGGAAAGACTCTTAAGGTCTGCAGCAGAATTGGATCGTTAACCTAAAACAGCTGTACCGATCCAATATCCGTTTCTCCGATTTGCAGCATAAGTAATCGATCAAAACCCATTGCAACTCCAGCGCAGTCTGGTAATCCGGACCGGATCGCTTCAATAAATTCGTTATCGATATTCACTTTAGGCAAGCCTCGAGCTAGTCTGATGTCATTATCAATAGAAAATCGCTTCAGGTGCTCGGACCAGTCTTTTAGCTCAAAGTAACCATTAGCCAACTCTAAACCATCGACCACAAACTCAAAACGTCTCGCTATTCTAGGATCACGTTCATCCAACCGCGCAAGCACTGCCTTTTCAGCAGGATAATCTCGAATGACAAACCTACCCGGTTTAAGGCTGTCGCAAGCTATCGAAAATCTCAAGTCTTCCTCTAAAGTTTTATCTTGCGCCCTCTCTAGGACTTCTCTGTAGGCCAATTCGGTATACGGAGCACTTCCCAAAACACTATCGAGTAACTCTTTGATTTCTTCAATCAGCTGAAGTTCGTCTATACCGACTCTGTACCACTCAATCATAATGAACTCTGGTCGATGATTGCGCCCCATTTCTCCTTCCCTAAATGCTGGGCCTATCGAGTAGATACTAGGAGAACCCGATGACAACAATTTCTTCATCAAATACTCAGGAGAAGTCTGGAGATATCCATGCCCAGAAACGCTGATAGATTCTATATCCGGATCAGTCACTGTATGCTTTGACAAAACTGGAACCTGAACCTCAAGCACCTCTTTCTTGGCAAAAAAAGTTCTTAACTCGCCAATAAGAGCCGCTCGATGTTTAATTAGATCAGTAACTTTGATCTTGAAATTTCCGACTAGAATCCAGCAACAATTTTTTCAGCCTTTGATTCGGCTGACATACTCTCCGGTTCGCGTATCAATTCTTAGGATGTCGCCTATGTTAACAAATAAAGGGACGCCCTTGACCGTATACCCAGTGGAAAGCGTGGCTGGTTTAGTACCGCCCGTCGCTGTATCTCCTTTGAGCCCGGGGTCTGTTTCCGTAACCTCTAACTCAACGAAGTTAGGCGGAGTAACTGCTATCGGCTGTTCATTCCACAACGTGACCTGATAAGAATCCTCTTCCTTCAGCCAGTAACGAGTCTCCCCGACCGCCGCCTGGTCCGCCTCGACTTGTTCATAGCTTCCATCCGTTCGCATAAAATGCCAATTCTCGCCATCCGAGTAAAGAAACTGCATATCCGTCTCCATTACATCCGCGGCCTCGATAGATTCACCTGATTTAAAGGTCCTCTCCCAGACCCGACCACTCTTGAGGTTTCGGAATTTCACCCGATTAAAAGCCTGCCCCTTGCCAGGTTTAACAAACTCGTTTTCGAGAATCGCGCAAGGATCATTGTCTAGCATTACTTTCAAACCAGACTTAAATTCATTGGTAGAATAAGACGCCATAATAGATAAACCGCGAAAAAAGTTGATCATACCTGCGAATAGTAAGCCATGGAAATCTCAAGAGTGGAAAAAGCACATGAAAGANGCTTTTNGGCATTCAAGAGAGTTACTGGACTTTCTAAACCTGCCTTATACCGATAATGTCAAAGAAAACGATTTCCCTACATTAGTAACCAAAATTTTTGCCGGGAAAATGACCAGCCAATATGACGACCCCTTATTAAAGCAAGTTCTCCCTGACATCCTCGAAGAAAAAGTGAATAAAGAATTCACNAAAGATCCGCTGAACGAATTTTCCAAGGGCCTCAAAGAACCATCGAACATCCTTCAAAAATATCAAGGTAGAACGTTGTTGATAACCTCGAACGCATGCGCGGTAAATTGTAGGTATTGCTTTAGACGCCACTTTCCTTACGAAGAACACAGACCATCAAAAATAACTAAAGCCCTGGACGAAATTAGCAAAAATACATCTATAGAAGAAATCATACTCTCTGGGGGAGACCCGCTGTTATTAGACGACAATAATCTCAGAAAGGTTTTTCAAGCTATAAAGGATATAAAGTCGATAAAAACGATACGCATCCACACTAGGCTACCAGTAATTCTGCCGCAACGTATCTCAGAAAGACTTATTGAGACTCTTTACAACCAAGAACAACGGATTGTCGTCGTCGTTCATTCCAATCATCCTAATGAACTGGACTCAGATACAAGGCGAGCATTCGAGTGTCTGAAATCTATAGGTGTTTGGTTACTGAATCAGTCTGTCTTGCTCAAAGGCGTGAATGATTGCGATCAGATTCTCATAGATCTATCGAAAAAATTGTTCGATCAGGGAGTCCTCCCATATTACCTTCATCTCCCTGACAAAGTAGCGAATACGACTCATTTTTACGTTAACACCGAGGAAGGCCAAAGAATCCATAAAAAGGTACAAGCAAAGCTGCCAGGCTACCTAGTCCCTAAGTTGGTAAGAGAAATACCCAACTACCCCTCAAAAAAAATACTATCAATCTAGATACATCAGAAGAGGAATTTAACCCATGGCCTCATCAATGTCTCTGTCGCTGAATCCTATCAAATACAAAATTGCGTCCAGGCCAAAGTTGGAAATCGCGTTGTCTGACGAAGCCCTTACTTTTAGCTTTGCATGATAAGCCACCCCTAGGCCGGCTAAATTGAGCATGGGCAAGTCATTCGCTCCATCTCCAACCGCAATGGATTGCTCAATGGTAATAGCTTCTTCATCAACAATTTTTTTCAAAAGCGCCGCCTTTCGATCAGCATCTACAATTTCTCCTAAAACCTTACCTGTTGCATAACCGCCCTCAATTTCCAATGAGTTTGCGTAGACATAATCGATACCCAATCGATCTCGCAACCAATCTCCCACATACTGAAAACCGCCCGAAATAATACCTATCTTGTATCCGAAATATTGAAGAGTCTTCACTAGCTTTTCAGCGCCGGGATTCAGATCTATTCCCTTTAAAACCTCAAAAGCCTTCTCTTCCGACAAACCCTCCAATAACGAGAGCCTTCTTCGAAAACTTTCTTGGAAATCAATATGACCATTCATTGCCAAACTCGTAATCTCGCTGACCTCCGACCCGACTCCATGAGACTTCGCTAACTCATCTATCACTTCGACATTAATTAGTGTCGAATCCATATCAAACACGACTAATCTTCGATTTCTTCGGAAAACCGAGTCTTTTTGGAAACTGAAATCAAAACCTAACAACTCTGAGCGATTAAACAATTCCGTTTGAAAAGCCTCCGAGGTCGCAATAGATCCTCGCACTCTCATTTCAATGCATACTTTAGGGTCATCTAAATTGACCGCATTACGGTCAGTTAGTCTCCTGATGGTATCGATATTTAAATTATATTCGTGGGTGAGCTGGCTTACTTCTCTTAGGATTACGCTATCTCTTTCTTTCGATAACAAAGTCAAAATAAATCGCTCTTTACCAGATTCCCTTATCCAATTTTCATATCGATCACTGGTAACCTTTGAAACTGTCAGCCTCAANGTCTTCTGACGCAAACTCTTGGAAATAGATGTTTCTAATGCAGCACGGTCGACATCTTCACTAACACGGACCAATAGTCCTAGCGCTAGCTCAGANTGAATTATCGCTTGTCCGATATCTAGAATNTCAGCGTTATGGACCGAGAGAGCCGCACACAAATCAGTCATCAAGCCAGGTCGATCGTCCCCTGAGATGCTTACCAAAAATATTGAATCCAACATTACTGATTTCAAAGCCTTGTATCGAAAGTGTTTACTGTAGCAAACTCAACTTAACTTCGAGAACCTAACCCAATAGGCCAACGAGAGAATCGAATTGGAAACCAATATTACAAACCAAAGTATAATCGATAAGCTAAAGCCTATTGCTCTTGCTTCGCTGATTACCACGCTAGGAATCACATTACTTTGGCTCTCGAATCAAAAAGACCTTTCTGGACAGCGCAACTACGCAATTGGTCTAAATAACTTGTTGGCCTATTCCAGCAAGGATTTTGTCATTGAAAAGAACGCAATTAACCTCGCACTTCTTGGAAAAGAGGTTACTAAAGCCAAGGAAGTCGACCGCGTTGTTTTTTACGACACTGACAATAAGATACTTGGACTGGTGGGACACAGTGCGGCTGGCCCTCACTATACCGAACAAATAATCGTCGATGGCACATTAGTTGGATACGTAACGGTATCACTTAATCAAAAAGCTTTCGAAAAACTACCTATCGTTGAACTGATACTTTATAGCAGTCTGGTGATTTTCGCGGTCACCCTCTTATTTTATTTAATTTTCAAGAGCACTAAAAACGTGCGCACATCAATCCCCATAGTGTCTGTTCCCAAAAAAAAGGATGTCCCCGCGTTTTGCCTATTTATAAATGTTCACAATCATCTTTCTCTCCCTACCGCTGCTAAAGAAAATGCTATTGATGATGCGCTCGCAATGGCCTCAGAGGTTTGCGCAATGTACCCTGGCGCCTACTCCAAACTCCCAGAAGCGGGCATCTTAGTCCTATTGGATGAAGAAACGATAACACCTTACGAAAGTGTAAAGGCCGGTTGGTTGTTACAGAAACTGCTCAAAGAAATAGAAACCACAAACCTATACAGGTTTTTTTTATCGACATGTGTCTGCAGCGAAAAACCGAGTGAGTCTTCAGATAAGCTCTTGGTAGAATCTGTCTCGAAGAACGAAAGGGCTTTGGGTCTTAGAATTGCCTCACTCACTAAGGCCGATTCAATATCACTTTCGAAGTCATTATTCGGTAAGCTGAACGACGCTCAACAGGAATCATGCCAATTATTGGAGCATCCAGTACTNAATGANTTAGNNAAAAGTCAGGATATCTACGCNCTNTCCCCNACCTCANCTGAAGAANAGACNATCCANGAACAGGTNAATATGATTTTAGGNTTCAAAAGCGATTAAGCCGACTAACAAATTTTTCAGTCTGCTTCTTTCATCAAAGTATCAACTCTTTGAAAACCTCGGGGCAGCTTTTTACCTCGGCGTCCTCTCTCNCCTANATANTGAACAATATCAGAATGCTTCAGCTTCAGATGNCTCTGGCCGGCNCCAACCACTAAGATGTCATCTTCTGCAAANACCTCCACAANAATCAACTTTTCCTCACCTGNANTAAAGGATGNCTTGGGTATATTAATTATCTTATTACCCTTTCCNCGCGCCAATTGAGGTAGTTCGTTAACATCAAAGACCAANAATCGCCCTTGGTTGGTAACTGCAGCTAGATACACAGTTTTCTCGGAGCTAGGAACGATACAAGGGGGCAACGCGCTAACGCCTTCGCGGACTGAGAGACACGACTTGCCGCTTCTAGCCTTCGTTATCGTATCGCCCAATCGGCCCCGAAAACCGAATCCAGCATCAGAACAAAAAAGAACTTCAGTGGCCTCATTGCCAATANCCATTCCCACAAATCGACTATTTTCGGCAATCTTGAATCTGCCTGTTAANGGTTCTCCCTGACCCCGAGCTGAGGGCAATGAATGAGGNGCCGCGTTGTAGGTTTTACCNCCAGAATCGAGAAAAACAAGCNATTCATTNGTTTTACCCNTAACGGCCTGAGAATAAGCGTCTCCNGACCGATAATTTAANTCTCTAGCATTTAAATCGTGCCCTTTGGCAACCCTTACCCATCCTTTTTCGGAAAGAACNACGGTTATTGGGTCATTGGTTATAAAGTCTTCTTCAGAGAAGGCCATTGCTTCTTCAACTGACACCAACTCGGATCTCCTCGAATCTCCAAAATCACGAGAAATCTCCTTGAACTCATTTTTTAGCAAAGTCTTTAANCTCGCCCGAGAGCCCAGGATTTTATTTATTTCTTTCTGTTCTACTTCAAGTTCTTGAATTTCGCCTCTTATCTTAAATTCTTCCAACTTTGCTAACTGTCTCAATCTTAGATCTAGTATCGCATTGGCCTGAATTTCGCTGAGTTCAAATCTCGCCATTAGTTCGCTTTTAGGATCCTCTTCTTCTCTAATTATTTGAATCACCTCATCAATGGACAGGTACGCGATCATCAGCCCTTGCAATATATGCAATCGATCAATGATTTTTTCCAATCGGAAATTCAGCCGTCGTTTGACGGTTTNTTCTCTATACTTTAGCCACTCAACCAGTATTTCTCGGATATTCTTAGTTGCTGGTCGACCATCCAAGCCGATCATATTCATGTTTACACGATGACTTCTCTCGAGATCTGTAGTCGCGAACAGATGGGACATTAGTCTATTTACGTCAACCCGGTTTGACCTTGGCACTAGTACCAACCTCACCGGATTGTCATAGTCCGACTCGTCTCGCAAATCCACGAGCATTGGTAGTTTTTTATCGCTCATCTGCTGCGCAATTTGCTCCAAGACCTTCACCGGTGAACTTTGATGAGGCAAACCGCTGATGACAATGTCTCCATTTTCCATCGCGTAAACGGCTCGACTCTTAATCGACCCTCTTCCTTCCAAATAGATCTGCTCTATTTCCGAAAAAGGTGTCACGATTTGNGCCTCCGANGGGAAATCTGGTCCTNTTACAATTTTCATCAAGTCAGAGACAGTCGCTTTAGGCTTGTCCAAAAGGTAAATGCAAGCTTCTAGGACCTCAATCATGTTGTGAGGCAATAGGTCAGTTGCCATTCCTACGGCTATTCCAGTTCCGCCATTAAGAAGCACGAACGGAACCTGCGCCGGTAAAAGACAAGGCTCTTGATAAGCACCATCAAAATTCGGAACAAAGTCCACTGTTCCTTGCTTTGATTCAGCTAACAACAGTTCAGCATATTTCGATAACCTCGACTCTGTATATCTTTGAGCCGCAAAAGATTTAGGATCATCCGGAGCGCCCCAATTCCCTTGNCCATCAACCAGTGGATAGCGAAAAGAGAAATCCTGAGCCATTAACACCATCGCCTCGTAGCACGCCGCATCGCCATGCGGATGAAATTTGCCAATAACCTCACCGACCGTTCTTGCGGATTTAGTGAACTTAGCTTGGTTATTGAGGCCTAGCTCGCCCATTGCATAAACGATACGCCTTTGTACGGGTTTCAAGCCATCTGCCAGGTGCGGCAAAGCTCGGTCATTGATGACGTACATCGAATAGTCTAAATAGGCCTTCTCCGTGTACCTCTCGAGTTCCATACTTTCCATTTCAAGACCAGATGTGCCCGTCATAATCTAACTTCCTATGAATTNAACTAAGCGATTTGCGCTTGATCGCCTTTCCTTTCTAACCAAGAACGTCGATCTCCCGCTCTTTTCTTTGCAAGCAGCATNTCCATAACTTCTTCTGTTTTTTTATTTTTTGACGAGATTTTTAGCTGTACCAACCGACGGCCACTCGGATCCATCGCGGTCTCTCTGAGTTGAGTAGCGTTCATTTCACCAAGCCCTTTGAACCGCTGAACAACTGGCGAGCTTCTTTTGTTTTCTTCACTCAAACGCTCAACAACTTGGTCTTTCTCCGCATCATCCAAGGCNTAGTAAACCTCTTTCCCAAGATCAATTCGATACAACGGCGGCATAGCTACATACACGTGCCCCTGCTCAACTAACGCCCTAAAATGCTTTACAAAGAGAGCNCAAATCAAAGTGGCAATATGAGCACCATCTGAATCTGCATCGGCTAAAATACAAACTTTGTTGTATCTCAACCCAGACAGATCACTTGACCCCGGGTCAACGCCAACCGCAACAGCAATGTCATGAACTGTTTCAGAGGCCAAAACTTGTGCGGAGTCAACTTCCCAAGTGTTCAAAATTTTACCTCTCAAGGGCAGAACCGCTTGAAACTCCCTATCTCTCGCTTGCTTCGCAGATCCTCCGGCAGAGTCGCCTTCAACCAGAAATAACTCAGATTTATCAATGTCTTGGCCGGAGCAATCCGATAACTTACCGGGAAGAGCGGGGCCAGAGGTCACCGTTTTCCGTGTTATTTTTTTTGCTGCGTTTGTTCGTTTCTGAGCATTCGAAATAACAAGTTCGGCAATTTTTTCACCCTCCTGGGGATGCTCGTTAAGCCACAAGCTAAATGCGTCTTTTGCTGCTCCTGAAACGAAGATAGANGATTGGCGAGAAGAGAGCCTCTCTTTGGTTTGACCAGCAAACTGAGGGTCAGTCAACTTGACAGATAATACGTAGCTGCATTGTTCCCACAAGTCGTCACCGGTCAATTTGATTCCTTTAGGAACAAGAGAATGGAAATCACAAAATTCTCTTAACGCCTCAGTCAATCCAGAACGAAGTCCCGTAACATGCGTCCCACCTTGCGGAGTCGGAATCAAATTAACATACGATTCAGTCAGCACCTCATTCGCATCTACAACCCATTTCAAGGCATAGTCCACGGCCTCCCCCTCTCCCTGAGCACTGTGAATTACGACATCGGTAGGAATTGACTCGGATCCGTTTAATGAGTCAAGAAGATATTCTTCTAACCCCCCTTCATATATCCACGTAGCACTGTCTTCTTTCTTGCCCTCAACATTGAAAGCAACTCTCAAGCCAGGGCTAAGTACCGCTTTTGCTCTTAACAGATGCTTCAACCTGGTAACCGACACATTCGGTGTATCAAAATATTCTGCCTCAGGCTGAAAGCGTATCGTTGTACCCGTGTTTCGTTTTCCAACAGTATCGATGAGTTCTAACCCTGTCGTCGGGGAGCCTTTTTCATATTTTTGTTGAAAAACACTCCCATCTCGCTTCACCTGAACTTCAAGCCATAAGGACAATGCGTTTACCACGGACACACCAACACCATGAAGGCCACCCGAGTAGTTATAATTCTCAGAGTCAAATTTCCCTCCCGAATGCAGTCTGGTCAAAATCAATTCGACACCCGAAATCTTATACTCAGGATGATCGTCGACAGGCATCCCACGGCCATCATCAATCACCTCAATCGATCCATCTTTAAAAAGAGTGACTTCAATATTTTTTGCGTAGCCCGAAATCGCTTCGTCTACACTATTATCAACGACTTCTTGAACTAAGTGGTTCGGCCTCGATGTATCGGTATACATTCCAGGACGCCTTCGTACTGGTTCTAAACCCGAAAGAACCTGTAAAGATGAGGCAGAATACTTTTCTTCACTCATTAATATGACTCACAATTCAAAATACTGTTAGCAAATCCCGGGACCAAAAACCTGACTAAGGCGACTGTTCCAAACCCACGTATTGTTCACTTATAAAGCCGAATCATATGAGTAGACCTCACAAAAAAATAACCCTTTAACGCTAAAGTACCACGCCGGCAGTAAGCTACTGATCGCAATAAATCGACCAAGAGTTATTCATTAAGGAATCGAACAGAACCTAAACCTTTTTCTATACACAAAGACAGAATTTCTCCGAGAAACTTATTAATTTGTTCTTTCTCGTCAGGCTGACGCATTTTTTTATTAGGATATTCATAAGAGCCGTGAAAAACACTTTGATTCTCGATACTCACAACCTCCGCACTCTTTGCATCGTGGTATATTCTTACTGAAATATTTGGGATAACGTTCCACTTCTTTTTTCCATTAACCTGATCAATGAAAACGGTAGTCGTGTATGGTCCTCTGTCTGTTACAGCTATTCGAACCTTCACGGCGTGATCACCGAAATCCAAAGAGATCGTTTTGGTCTTTTTAGACCTCATGTCCTTAAAAAGTTTGTATAACTTGTGATAGTTCATGTCGCACTCGGCCATATGCTTGGCCAAATCAGGAGAATATTTTCTAGATTGAGCGGAGTGCCTATGAGATACCTCGGCCATGGGCAACTCAAACTTCTTAGAACGGCTTAGAATTTCTCGATCTGTTTCAGGCCTTTTCTCAGACAAACTCTTTCTCGCGAGACGCGTTAGCGTGAATATACAGATTCTTTTGAGATTGGTCACCCTAAGCAATCAGTTGCATTAGGAAATCATCGGAGACCCAGATATCGGCGCTCTTCAAAAAAATGAATTGGTTAAATTCAAACAAAAAAGCCTTGCCAATAATCTCTCTAAAGCAGCTTAGAGGTTACAAAAAATTCGACTTGTTTTTCTAATTCTACTTGTTTTTTTGCTACCGAAGGATAGAATGGCCAGTCCAATTTGGTCATACCAAATCAATAGCAGCAAATTAACATCAGTCCTCAATCAAAGGCAAATATTAGTGTTTAGCAGAAAATCAACGAATTGGTCTAAAGCACCTTCTAACTCTTTCGGTGCCAAGAGCTCCAAGTTAAAACTTAGATTACTTTTTGCTTCTTTCTTTCTCGTCCTCGTCACAACTAATGTACGGGCCACGGATTTAGCCCAAGTTTATAGTGATGCGAAGACTGGCGATCCAGTCGTAGGAGCTTCTCGCGCTAATTTCCAGGCGATCAGAGAAAACGTGCCCCAAGCGCGTTCTCGTATCCTTCCATCTATCAATGCAGGAGCCTCAACCCAGAAGAGCGAAATCGACTTTCCAGGTGCTATCGACTCTAATCCATTCAGTCCTAACTTTGGAAATCCAATACCCGGAGAAAACTTCAATGAAAACGGTTGGAATGCCCAGCTTCGACAATCGATTATAAATGTTTCCAACTGGGCTTCCCTAAANAGTGCTCAGTCTTCAGTTAAGGCCGCAGAATATGAGCTAAAGCAGATCGAGCAGGAACTGATTGTTCGAGTGGTTAGAGCGTATATGAATGTGCTCAGGGCTCAGGATTTTTTAGATACNTCNAACGCCGAAGTTACTGCTGTNAACAGGCANCTAGAGCAGGTACAGCAGCGCTTTGATGTAGGTTTGGTTGCAATAACTGATGTCCTTGAGTCTCAGGCTGCCTACGATAATGCCTTGGTCAGAAAAATACAGGCTGATGGGGATCAAGGTATTTTCTTCCAAACATTAGGTACATTAACTGGAAAAACATACGAGTCTTTGGATCGCGTATCCGAATCACTTCCGATCATAAACCCTAATCCCTATCAAGAAGCCGAATGGGTGAAGACAGCTCAGGAAGAAAACCTGGGCATTCTTTATGCTAACGAACAACTGATAGCCGCGCGTAGAAATATGAGGGCTAAACGTTCAGAGCATCTCCCTACCGTGGATGGTATCGTTAATAAGTCACACACCATCTCTGGTGGTCGTAATTTTTTTGGTTCGGACACAACCGATTACACAAGTTTTGGACTTCAATTGAGTTTACCCATCTACAATGGTGGTCTCACTCGTTCGCGTGTTAAACAAGCAGCTGCACAGGCTGATCAGGCAAGCGAGCTACTGAACAACCGAAGACTGACCGTCATAAGAGATACTAGAAATTTATATCGAGCGGTGGCTACCGATGTAGTTAGAGTAAAGGCCAGGCTTAAAGCGATCAAATCCTCGACCAGCGCGCTGGAGGCAGTCGAGACTGGTTACGAGGTAGGAACTAGAAACGTGGTCGATGTATTACAAGCACAACAACGGCTTTTTGCATCTCAATTCGACTACGCAGACTCGAGATATAACTACATTATAAACTTAATGGCTCTTAAGCAGGCCGCAGGCACCTTAAGTGCCGAAGACCTAATGGAGCTTAATCAATTTACTGACCCTAACGACCAAGTATTGAGGCAAGCTTCCTTAGATCGAGGAATCGAGTATTCGACTTTTCAATAGCTCTACAAGTTGATAAGTCGACCCCTTATTCTTCTCTATTGTCTGCAAAGCTCTTTTACCCATTGACTGCCTTTTTTCCTTCGAAAGAAGAAGGCTGT
Source organism: Gammaproteobacteria bacterium (assembly GCA_002727775.1). GTDB lineage: Bacteria > Pseudomonadota > Gammaproteobacteria > Pseudomonadales > Azotimanducaceae > UBA4421. The sequence goes on along the minus strand of PBUF01000030.1, from coordinate 5,939 downwards.
GAAGCACGTCATATAGGTCCTCAGAGTCTTTTACGGTCTTAAGTCCCCCATGCGTTTCGAACTCCAGCATGACCTCTGAAAAATTGTATTGATAAGGCCCAACCAATATCGGTAAGCCATACGCCGCAGGTTCTATCGGATTGTGCCCGCCCACGTCAACAAAACTGCCGCCTACAGTGGCAATATCAGCTAATCCATATAGATCAAACAAACTTCCCATGACATCCCCGATCAATATATCCACCTCGTCCATATCATGGAGGCTCCCACGCTCAGATTCGTACTGAACCTTAACTCCCTCTCTTTCGAACATTGAGCCTACGAGCTTTGAGCGCGGAGGATGTCTAGGAACCAAAACAAGAAGCAGATCTTCATATTTCATTTTTAGCTTCTTATAAACCGTTAATACGACCTCTTCTTCTCCATCGTGTGTTGAGGCTACTATCCAAACCAATCGATGGTCTAANCTCAGTCGTTTGCGCCTCTCTTGGGCATCGGTAATCAAGTTAGGAGACACACTTAAATCAAACTTCATATTCCCTAAAGCCCTAGCTTTCTTTGGATCCAACCCCAAATCAATAAATCGACTAACGTGTCCATCATATTGACAGGCCACTAGGTCGACCTGTTGTAACAATCTCGTAATCAGAGGTCGTATGAATTTGTAGCGTGAGGCCGATTTTTCCGACAATCGAGCATTAATGCAAATTACCGGAATGCGCCTTTTCGCCGCTTCGTTCACGAGATTTGGCCAGAGCTCGGTTTCCATCAAAATAAGTATTTTGGGTTGAACTCGATTAAAAAATCTTTTGACCGCAAATTGATAATCATAAGGCATATAAGAGTGTTCAACGCCACCACCAAAGATTTTTTTTGCCATTGCCGATCCGGTAGGCGTCATAGTGGTAATCAGGATGCGAAGATTCTGGTCTTGTTTGATCAACTCCTGAATAACTGGCGCTGCTGAAATGGTTTCTCCTGCGGAAACGGTATGAAAACAGATACAGTCAGTACTTAATTCCGAGGACAGTAGCCCAAATCTCTCAGATATCCTATGCCGGTATTCAGGTTCTCGGATCGACCTCAGCAACAACATACCAAAGATCAGAGGCGTCAAAAACCAGACGACAATTCGGTAGAGATATAAGATCATTGCGACAGCCTGATTGAGCTCCACTTTAGTGTCAACGTGAAATAATGACAAAACATTACTCATCAAAAGATCTCACAAGAATAGATGTGGCAATCGTCGGGGGAGGCATTGCAGGCACCTGGCTCCTCAGACTCCTTAGCCAACAAGGTTATAACGCCATACTTTTGGAACGAAACGAACTTGGTTGTGGACAAACTCTCGCTTCACAGGGAATGATCCACGGAGGATTAAAGTATGCTTTGACAGGTTTATTGTCTAATGAATCAGAGGCGATAGCCGAGATGCCTTTTCGCTGGAGAAATTGTTTGCATTCAAAAGAAGGCGAGATTGATCTGCGTGGCACTAAAATCTTGTCAAATAACTATTACATGTACAGCGAAAGCAAAATCGGAAAACTCGCGTCCTTTTTCGCGAGCAAAGCACTGCGGGGAAGGATAGAAAAGGTGGCCCATGATGATAAACCCGAGGTCTTTAACCAATTTAAGGGCTTACTTTATAAATTGAACGATCTGGTTTTAAACACAGAATCTTTACTACGCGAATTATTATCTGGACTCGAAGACCGTGTTTTTAAGCTGGAGTGCTCTGACAAGACAGTCAAAAAGATCGATAGAGGCTATCAATTAAATCTCTCCGATACCAAAATAGAAACTGACACATTAATTAACTGTTCCGGTAACGGGACGCAGTCGCTCCTGGAAACATTGAATATTAGCGAATTCAACATACAAAACCGTCCATTAAAACAAGTAATAGTCGATGCTCCTCAAGACCTGGACATGTTTGCGCACTGCTTGACCAATCTCAGCAGCACAGAGCCCAGAATGACCATCACAACCCACCAGAAAAAAGATAGAAAAATCTGGTACATCGGCGGTCAGCTGGCTACCGAAGGAGCGNATTTATCAGACGACGTGTTAATTCAAAAAGCCAAGGCCGAACTTAAGCAATGTGTATCCTGGCTAAAGCCGAAAGAAGAGTCTATGAAAATTCTAGCAATAGACAGAGTTGANCCTCATACAAAAAATCAACGTAAACCTGACGAAGCATTCGCTGAAAGGGCTCAAGATTTTATTCAATGTTTCCCAACAAAGTTGACTCTAACTCCCAATCTGGGAGACAAAATAATGCTTCTTCTCGACCGCCCAAAACATAAAGGTNNCGTAAACAGCACTCATACCAGGGCAAGTGTTGGTGTACCTCCTTGGTAATCAAAACCAGAAGACTTGGACTTACAGGTTTCGATGTGTCCGAAATCTCACTGGGTAGCGTTAAATTTGGCCGCACAGCGGGCTTGAAATATCCTAATAGAGCAAGTGTCCCCAATGATGAGGAACTGAATNAATTAATATACCAAGCCAATGATCTGGGGATAAACCTCTTAGACACAGCACCTGCCTACGGNGAAAGTGAACAACGAATCGGTGACTTGTTACGTAACGAAATCAAAGATTGGAAGATTTCGACCAAAGTAGGAGAAGAATTTGACGGCAAGAGTTCACACTTCAACTTTGAACCTGCTGCCATTAAAAAGAGCATATATAGATCNCTCAAGCGACTACGTAGAGACCATCTGGATATTGCCCTCATTCATTCCAACGGAGAGGATGAAAATATCCTATTAAAATTCGGTGCGCTGGAAACACTAAAGACTCTCAAACAAAAGGGCCTGATCAAGGCTGTTGGAATATCATATAAAACCTCGATAGGAGCAAATATTGCAATTGGCCAAGGGGCCGACCTGCTCATGGCAACTTTNAATAGTNCGGANAAAAGNCAGGAGAAGACAATCAGAGANGCNTTCGANTCTGGTGTCGGAGTACTTGTTAAAAAACCTTNNGNTAGTGGGTATCAGGCAAACGCCTCAAGCCTTCGTTTTGTTCTTGAGCATGACGAGGTAACTAGTGTAGTCATAGGAACCACTAGCATCGATCACCTCAAAGAAAATGCGATTTGGGCAAACTACCGTTAGCTGTCTTTAATCCGGTCCACAATTTCACTAGTGGACAGATCTTCAACTAAAGTTAGTACTTTCACGGAGCCACCGTATTCCCTAACAATGTCTCCACCTACCACCTGTTCGTCTCTGTAATCACCACCTTTGACCAACACGTCTGGTCTTATCTCCTCGAGGAGGCGTTCTGGAGTATCTTCATCGAAACCCACAACCCAATCAACCGCGCCTAAACCCGACATCACTAACGCTCTGGATTCATACTTAACAATAGGTCGTCCAAGCCCTTTCAGACGCGTTACCGATTCATCTTTGTTTAGCGCCACTATTAATCTGTCACCCAACTTAGCAGCTTCCTCCAGATAAGTTACGTGACCCGCGTGGAGAATATCAAAACAACCGTTTGTAAAAACTATTCTCTGACCAGACTCCTTAGCCTCTTGCACCATATCAATTAAAGTATGTTTGTCTACCACACCTCGCCCGATCGTCTTAAGCTTTAGACCGCTTTCGAGCTCTGGCGCTGATATTGGCGCTGTTCCAAGCTTTCCTATAACTAAACTCGATGCAAGGTTCGCAAGCTCTGACAACTGATGAACGCTAACTCCCAGTGCCAACCCCAAGCCCATGACAGCCGCTGAGGTATCCCCAGCACCAGTCACGTCAAAAACATCAACTGGTCTTGCAGGAATATGGCTGCTACTGCTCGCATCGTTAATACTCATTCCTTCACCACCAAGCGTAATGATGATGTTTTTGATATCTTGCTCACCACAAATACGTCGAGCAACCTCCGGAAATTTCTTCTTCTCGACTCGAGAGAAGTCAGCAAATTCCTTTTCGTTGGGTTTAACAATATCGCTATTTTTGTATTCACTTAACGGCTTGGCTTTCGGGTCAACTAATACGGGCACAGCATTTTGCTTTGCCGCAGCGATCAACGCTTGAGGGTCCTGCAAAACTCCTTTGTCATAGTCTTCTAGGATGAGTACCTGAGCTTCTTTGAGGTGCTTCTCCACCCTATTCAAAAGTAGCGCTAGTCGCTCGCTTTCACCGACCAGAGGCGGCTTTTGCTCGAAGTCTAACCTAATCATCTGTTGGCTGTTAGCCAATACTCTAAGTTTNACTGGCGTTTGCCAGTCTTGAAGTTCGATGAATTGGCAATCCACACCCGCAGCCGAGAGCGACTGACGCAGTTGTTCACCCGCTTCGTCCTGACCAGTGAAGCCAACTAACGTACAGTTGGCTCCCAGACTTACTACGTTAAGCGCCACATTAGCCGCACCACCAGGGCGATATTCTTGTTCAGAGACCGTNACAATTGGCACGGGCGCTTCGGGAGAAACTCGATCCGCATCGCCAACCCAATACCGATCTAGCATCAGATCACCGACAACTANAACGTGTAGTTTTCTAAAATCNTTAACGTCGAACGAATTCGTATGGTCTTCCAACTTANCGATCCCGAATCAGAAACTCNAAGAATTCTAGCACGTAGTACTTTACTATTAGAGTTCTCGGTCTTACTCAGAGTTCAATAACCGGAAATTCNTTCTTGAAACCTATCAAATTAACCANGGGTGACTTCAANCCATCCTTATGGCCCGCCTGGTTTGTTGTATTCATTGGCTTTTTACTAGCAAAAATGCCTATTAAGGCAATTNTTTTANTCGGNACCGCNTTAGGCAANTTCTTTTACTACACAAGCGGTCGTCGCCGGCATATCACCGAGGTGAACATTANTTTGTGTTTCCCNGAGCTCCATGCAGAAGAACANACTCANCTGGTCAAAAAATGCTTTATGCAAATCGGTATTGGCTTGGTTGAATTACTGGTGCCTTGGCTNAATCCTTCCCGNGATATCTCTCGGTTCATNGATGTNTATGGTGCAGAAAATCTGAAAACTGCGCTGANNGAAAATAANGGAGTCATNATCGTTGGCGCTCATTTCGCATCACTTGATTTCTTAATTCCAGCATTATGTGCACAGGGGCCCGTAGACTGCATGTACCGTGCGAACCGCAATAGGGTCTGGGAATGGCTCCAAGTTCAAGGCAGAAAGAACTTTTTTGGTAGGGTGATTGAGCGTGAAGAGATGAAGGACACTATAAGGTGCTTAAAAGATGGTCGAGCATTGTGGTACGGCGCTGATCAAGACTATGGGGCAAAACACTCGATTTTCGCACCTTTTTTTAACATCAATGCAGCAACCATAACTGCCACCTCCCGACTTGCGAGGATCAACGGTTCTCCAGTAATTTTCTTAAGGCAATTCCGAAACCTAGAAACGATGAGATGGGAACTGCACTTTTCCAAGATCTTGAGAAATTTTCCCAGCGGCAAAGATCATGAAGACGCAATCAGAATAAACCAGCTCATTGAAACAGGCATAAGAGTGGATCCCACACAGTACCTGTGGATGCACAGAAGATTTAAGACAAGGCCAGACAATCAAAAAAGTTTCTACTAGGCTGCCCGCGCTATTCTCTCATGATATTTTGAATCCTAGACCAAACGGATTCGACAGAGATTCCCGCCATTCCGTTCCTGGAACTAATCGTTTCTGCTCTTGGACCACGACAACCTGTGAGGTCAATGCTGGTCGGACCATAAAGGCCAATTGTCGATGCTCCTAAAGCAGCGCTCAAATGAGTAAGACCCGTGTCTACTCCAACTGTCACCATTGATTCACCTAATTTGGAAGCAAGTTGTTTAAGGCTCATCCGCGGTAAAACCACACTCGCGGTCTCGGAAGCAATGGCTTCTGCATCTTTTCGCTCTCTGACATTACCCCAAGAGATAAGCACTTCTAGACCCTCTGATTGTAGAAGA
>PBUF01000029.1 GCA_002727775.1 Gammaproteobacteria bacterium | reverse complement strand
CGGCGAACTAATCCTGGACGGGACCTTCCTGAACAAACAGTTACAGGTGGGCATTGAAGAAGGTGAGGTCATCACCATGTCCGTCGAATCCATCGCCGCAGAAAATATCGGCGCGCATACCTATGTAGGTAATGGTCAGACAGCGACGGCCGCCGCGGCAGCACCAGCTGTGAATCCGACAAAAGTCGCTGACGACATAGAAATTTTTGGCTTCTTGGGTACTAAGACTGTAGAGGCCTCTGCGGAAGATACCGCTAAGCAAACGGCTACCAAGATCAACAACCTGACCGGATTAACGGGCGTTAAAGCCTATGCCAAGACCTACGCGGCTTTGTATTCTGCCAATACCACGTTGCAAACCTATAGCGTAAAGATAAACGGATACTCAACCGGTAACTTCACGATTAGCAGTGGTGATGTCCAGGATGCCGTGGATGCCATCAACCAGATTTCTGGTTCGACCGGAGTTACGGCTCACTCAGAGAGCAACAAAGTTGTCCTATTCGACAGCGATGGTGACGACATTACANTCGAAAATCTACAAACGCTAGCAAATCACGACAAGCTTAAAGTTAGAAAGATAGGTGAAGCTGGTGTAATCACAAACGACGACGGCAGCGATAACTGGATTGGCGCTCAAACCAGCCTAGCANTTAATTCAGCAACAGCATTAGACGCGACTACTATCACAGGAACATTAAAACTAACCTCTCCAAACGCCTTTTCCGTTGATCAAAAAGTCAAAAGCGAATCGACCGACATCACAACAGCCTCAACGGTGCTAGTTGCGGGCACACCTGCTGGAGGAGCCACTTCCATTAATATCGACGGGTTAGCAGGCGCTGAAAAATTTGCCGTGGGCGACATCGTTTCCTTTGCCAGTGAAACAGACAATATACTGCACCGTGTGAGCGCGGTTGGTGGTGTCACCTCTGGCGCACAGACAATNACAATATCCCCACCATTAGCAGACGCGTTAACCAACAACAGCGCAGTCGCCATTGAAACTGCAGGTTACCTTAACGATGGCGCTCAAACGGCCCAGTTAAAAAACCTAACACAAATAAACATCAGCACCATGATCAAGGCCGGAGATTCTATTTCTATTATTGACGCGGCTCTCGACAAGGTCGCTCAGATGCGCGCCAATTTAGGTGCCATCGAAAATCGTCTCGATTACACCATCACCAATCTCATGAACATCGGGGAACGCACCGCCGACTCTCGATCCAGGCTGGAGGACGCTGATTACGCACTCGAATCATCCAGACTCGCGAAATCTCAGGTCATTCAACAAGCGGGCACTCAAATGCTTTCCCAGGCGAACGCCATGAATGATTTAGTCCTAGACCTCTTGAAATAATANGAAAAACAGAATTTCAGACTAACCCNNGTCAATCCGTCAGTACNCTTTTAATCCCGNTAAATTACATGTTAATTTAACTACGCAATCGATTTTGNTAACNGGTCACCATGGTAATCGAGGAATCGTTAAAAGAATTCTATAGAGCAAATCACCTTNACGAACACTGGATGGGCATTGCTATAGCTNATAANCGGTTGAAAGTNTGGCCGATGCGATTGATACCAAAGTCGCNGCGAGATTNGCTCAAANTCCACGACGCTCATCACTTAATCACAGGGTACGACACAGACCTTGCTANAGAGGCGGAAATCGCTGCCTGGGCGTTACCCCGGAATGGTCTGAACTTTGGATNGGGCTCATGGGTACTTCCACTATTAACGACAGCAGACTCAGTCGTTCCGATATTAATCGGNCTAATACTGATGCCTAACAGGGTTCTCGAGGCCTGAAGAAAGGAAAAGGGGNCGNACAGTCTCCACACGCTGAACAATGAATTGGTCTTGGCGATGGAATTTGACGAGGCAAGACACTATGTGGCGACGGGAGAAATACCGNCNNATAAATAGANAACCTTGANCCATCGAGAAACTCAGCTTTAAAACGGCGCGCAAAGNGGCAATTTGAAGTTGACATTTAATTTTTTTTCATTAAAACAGNATAACGAACAGATTGTTCAAGGACCTGTTAAGAGGTTCACGCTGACTGTTTGAGTTAAAGCGCGTGACTAATAAAAATAAAAAGTTTCGATCGAAGTCACGCGCTTCTTTTTAACTCCCTGACCCGCCTCTACTTTTCGCAATACCAAGTTGTACCTTCGAGCCCGCGAGATTACAGTAATAACGTCACTCTCTAGAGATAAATATTATGACCGACCGTTGCACCGTGACCGCCCTATATAACTATCCTGTAAAAAGCTGCCGAGGCACATCTGTAGACGAGGTACAGATCTCGCCAACCGGTATCGAAGGCGACCGTCAATTGATGATAATAAAAGACGGGAAATTCTCTAATCAGAAACGCCTGCCGAAGCTGGCACAGGTAATCACGAAGCGAATAGACGGAAACACTATCGAGTTTAGCAGCATCGGGAGCGAGCCGATAACCCACAAAATTGATTCTGGTGGAGAGGAGATCGTCATCGATTACTATACAAACATGGTACCGGTGATCGACCAAGGTATCGAACTTGCCGAGTGGGTCTCTTTGATCGTTGGTCACGATGTCAGAGTCGTCGCGTTAAAATCCACCTTTCGCAGAACAGTTCCCCTGGAAGAGTTTAGTTTAGTGGACGGTATTGATCAGTCTCGCTTTGTCGACGTAGCTCCTATTCTCGTTACCAACAGTGCGTCGCTTAATGACTTGAACTCGAAACTTGACGACCCAATACCCATGAACCGATTCCGACCTAATGTCGTAATTGAAGGTCTTGAGGCCTTTGCCGAAGACACAGTGAGTACTCTGCAACACGGCGAACTCAAATTGATCCGCGCAACTTACTGTGAACGCTGCGCGATCACTTGCACCGATCAGGAAACGGGAGAAAGAAACAGCGAACCGCTGAATACTCTGAAAAGTTACCGGCACCGCGAAGATGGTTACGCTGGAGGAGTCATGTTCGGCTCTTACATGGGCGTTGAAGGAACCGCTACCTTGAGGGTTGGCGATACGCTGACAATAGCTTAAACATCCTGACTAGTCGGCAATAAAACAGAGCACTCGAAGCTCGATACTTCGCCTTGGAGGAGAGCTAGAGAGCGCATCAGGATTGGCGAAAGCGCAATGCGGGCACGTCCTACCAATGACCCCCAGGGAATCGTAGGATTTAATTACGAGGACCTCGTCTGGGCTCATGCGGGGATAAAAATACCAACGCTGGTCCCTTGAAAACTTAACGCTGTAAGTCTCTATGCCCACTTCATGCCAACTATAATTACTCGCACCGTAGCCGTACACGTGTGTTTCAAATAAATCAGTTTCTTTTACTGTACGCCCATCACACACAGCCAAGGGATAATCGTCTACCACGGAACTCAGGCCCCGCCAAAAGTTCAGAGACACAACTCGACTAGCGGGCGAAGGAACAGTTTCTCCATGAACTGCCAAATAGTCAGACCAGGTCGTATTATCCGTATAGTCCATATGAGCAAAACCGATGTAACCGCCGCCCGACTCGACACCTGTAATTTGAGTTTTCCCGTCCGTGCCACCACCAGAAATTTGTCTTCCGGGCTCTCGAATCAAGTGATCATAGGTAAAGGTTACAGTTGCCCCAGTAAGTTTACGTGCTATCTCTTTGCACTCCTCATAATAGACCGTCATGACCTCCTCGTTATCCATGAAGTCGCTGACCGAAGAGGATGATTTCACCAACTCGAAACCACTTTTCTCCAGACCTAAATCGTCAGTCTGTCTGGCGTCGAATATTGTTGTATTTTCTACTTCAGCGCCCAGGCTACCTCGCTCGGCGTCTGATTTTCGGTAATCGTAGATGTGTGGCGAATGCGTTGTGATGTCGCCGGCACCTGAGGGCAAAAAGGCAATATCGCTGTTGACTGAAGAAGTTTGATTCATGACCTGTTAGCCACAAAATTTCGCTCAGCCCAGCCTTGATCATAAGGAGAGTAGAATCGAGCGTTTAGCGCAACATGCTTAAACTTCCAATCTTGATTATCGAGGACCAAGTGATCGACATAGCGGCCAGTCAGCCATACGGCTTTGTTTTTGTCTTTTTGAGTCGCCATCTGAATTAAATACCACCTGGCTTCGGCCGATTGACCATCCTCACTTAGATCAACGGCCGAATTAGTTATATTGTGGATCGCGAAGGACATTACTTTAGGCATGTCTACAAAAAACTGACGAATATTATCCAAACCCTCGTAATATCCGAGTTTCCCCCCATCCCAAATCGCATCTTCAGTAAAAAGCTCACAGAGCGCATCTGCGTCGTATCCATCGTCGCATAGGTCGCAATAACGAGCCTTCAAAAACCGAATTCGTTCAATACTCTCAACCCGAGCAAGCCTTTCCTCCAAGTCCATAATGCCCTCCTCTTCAGACACATTAATACTAGAACCTTATCAACGAATAGACAATTGAGGCCACAAAGCATAAGAATGAACGGTTTAAACGAGTTGAACTGTTTGCAAGACAGTTGCTATCTTCTTCTAATCACTAGCTCATACACCTGTTAACGAGATAACCTATGAAAGCTTCGGAAATTACCAGTCCACTACTAGATCAATTGAGCCGGCTCCAATTGGAGCGCAACGCACTCGAACTTGAGGTAAACGGTTATACCGTGATTGAAGACGCGCTCGATCCTGACCTGACCAAACGCGGACTGGAAGCCACTTTGGAAACCTTTAAAGACCGTACAGGTAACAAACCTGACGTTACAACAGGAGAAGGTTTTGACGGTTTTTCGGTTTCCCGTTATATGCTGTTCCGAGATCCCGCCTTCGAAGGCATTCTCATGGCTGAAAAAGTATTGGCTCTGGTGGACTATCTCATAGGAGACGATTGTATTTTAAGCACCTTAACTGGTCATATGCGAGGTCAAGGTGGAGGCGAAACATTACCAACAGGTTACCTGCCTCTGCACGGGGACGATACTTCCCCACAGCCCCAAGCCGGAATTTATAACCTCGCCACAGTTAATATCTTTCTGACAGACGTCACCGAAGAGTCTGGTTGTCTCGCATTTGTTCCCGGCAGTCATAAAAAACTCAGGTTACCGACGCCTCAAGAGTCCATTTTAGCCGGTGAAGGTGCAAACCCCGAAGCGGTACCGTTGGTGGCCCCTGCCGGTTCTGCAGTAATCTGGCCTTCTCATACGTGGCATGGCTCATGGGAGTCAAAAACGCCAGGTCTACGCGTCACATTGGCAGAATTGTTTTGCCGCCCTCACTGGCAGACTTATGAACTATACAGAGAAACTGTTACTCAAGAGATTTTAGACCGAAATTCCGACCGATTTGCGACCTTAATGGGCATGGATACGATGAACGGGTGGAATGATAATGTGGACGATTGGTATAAAAAATGGGGCGACAGAGATAGATCCCGATATGCACCGCAGACAATTTAAAACAAGCTATACCGAACGGTCTTCTAAGCAAGCTGGCCTATATAAAGCAGCCAAATAGTGGAAATCGGAATCGGCGCAGCCGTAACCTCCCTTTTGATTCTATTTGTCCTGGTTATTCTATGGACGACCAGACCACGCCTTAATCCACATCTAAAAAGTAACCTAACACTTCCACTAGGACTCGAAGAGCTCAAACAGGAGTTATATGACTCAGAACGGAGAACACCCAACCTGATTCCAGGCACAGAAGCGACCATAGATTTTGCTAATCCGAGCAACCCGACGAAGACAGATCTGGTGTTCATGTACGTACATGGTTTCAGTGCGTCATGGAGAGAAACCGCACCTGTTGCAGAAACCTTAGCTAAGTCCTTTCGAGCCAATATTCTCCAATGTCGCCTTGCAGGTCACGGTACTGGACCAGAGGGTATGAAATGCAGTGCCGAAGACTGGTTACTCTCTTTAGACCGACAAGCTCAGATCGCTGAGCAATTAGGAGAAAAAATAGTTGTGATTGCTGTCTCGACTGGTGCGCCATTGTCTGTCTGGCTAGCAACTCATTCCGCCATTAAAGCAAAGTTAGCTTGTCTGTTATTTATGTCGCCTAATTTCAAGATTCGGCCTAACTTAGGTTTTTTACTGACCGGACCTGTGTTTTCTCAGTTAATCAAGCTCTTGTTTGGCGGTCGATATCGCTCCTGGGTGCCCGCTAACGAGGAACAGGCAAAATTCTGGACTACCAAACAACCCATGTCCGCTCTCGTTGAGATGCAAAAAGTGGTGGATTGGGCTAATGCACAGGATCTCGAATCGCTAGAGATTCCTTTAGCAACCCTTTACATGCCTAACGACCCCACCATAAACGCGCGGGCCGCCATGAGAACACATAAGAGGTTTTCAAATGTGAAGAATGAGTTAACTGCCGTTGGTATCGATGGAGATAAGCCTGATCACGTATTTTGTGGCAACATCTGTGGAGAACACAGGACTCAATGGACCACCGAATACCTAGAGAACTTTTTGACCAAACTGGACCTTAATGAGTCAAACCACTCTGCGTCCTAACGTTTACAAATTAGTTTGATTTGATTTTACACTCGCGCGATGCACTTAATTTCTATCTTTAAAGCAGGATCGACAAGCGCGGTCACACCAACCAGCGTCTGACTAACCTCTGGCTTACGACCATATACCTTCTCCCTGGCACTGAACAAATCACCTACCTGCTGCATGCACTCTTCGACATCCGTGACAAACCAGGTCTCATCTACCACGTTTTCCATGGTTGCTCCAAACTCCTCCAAGATTGCTCGAATATTCTCATAGCACACTAACATTTGACCTTTCAGATCGTCAGGAGTTTCTCCGTTGGCGTCTGCTCCTATTTGACCAGCTAACGTCAGCAAATCACCCACTAAAACGCCCTGGGCAAAAAAATCGGCATAGGGGCCAGCTTTGTACAACTTTTTGTTTATAGGCACATGTCACTCCTTAAAAAAAACAACATCCAAAGGCGAACGTTAATTCGATTAGAAACGTTACTTGGAACTTGATCAAAACAATTAAAACTAAGTCCAAATGTCTGCCCCGATACAGTTACCCCAACCCTCGTTCCAATGCCTCCATGAAATCTTTTCGATATCTTTTACTTATTTTTGAGCCTTCAACCATCTGAAATCCATGGCAGGCCCCTGGGTAAACCACTAAATCACAAGATACTTCTGCCTCCATCAATCGTCTCGCGTAATCAATATTTTCGTCTCTAAAAAGATCCATAGTGGCAGTAAACATCCAGGTCGGTGGCAACCCTGCGTAAGAGTCGAGTCTAGCCGGCACTTGAGGGGCGGCTCTTTCGGCATCACCAAGATAACGACTCCAACCGTATTGATTTAGCTGGCGAGTCCAAACAAATTCACCAACCAGCGGATCACCAGGGTTCTGCTCAGATCCGGTTCGATCGTCTAGCATCGGGTACGTGAGTGCCTGAAAGCACACAGCATATTCGCCTGCATCCCGGGCCTTAATTGCCAACGCAGCTGCCAGCCCTCCCCCTGCACTCTCACCACCTATCCCAATTCGTCTCACATCAACACCTAGCTCTTCAGCGTGTTCGTGTAAATAAGCTAAAGCCGCATAACAATCATCTAATGGTGCAGGTATCGGGTGTTCAGGAGCTAGTCGATAATCCACCGACAGGACGGTAACCCCCAATTTTGAAGCGATTAACAGGTTTGAAAGGTCAGATCCTTCAGGAGCGCCAAACAAATAACCGCCCCCATGAATGTGTAGATATCCTGCTCTATTGTTATCTGCATCAGCTTTGGGTTGATAAAGCAGACACCGCACATCGGGACCATCAGGTTGGGATACAAAAATCTCGCTGCGTTGCACATTATGAGATGCTGGGTCGGCTAGACCCACAGCGTTTGCCGCCATATTGTCCCTAGCCTTACTTATGTTGTCGTCGGTGAGCTCTGGTATAAAAGGAGCATCCGCCATGACTTGTAACTCGGGGTCTAAAAGGTGCTTTGTAGTAGACATTTATTTTCCAACCGTCTAAAAAATACTCTCAATTTATCCGAGATGATGAGAATCAACAATAGAACGAGGGACACTAAGATTTAGAGAGCGCACTTAAGGCAAAGGCAATTCAGCAAAAATCCGAACCTCAATGCTTTCTCGAGGTTGAAGACCATCAGAATCCGGCAACTGCACCGCAGTATGTAAAGTAGGACGGAATAAGTCACCACCGGGAGGATGCGAATCATAAGTCAAAAAGACTAAAGCCTCCTCTCGACTCATCTTTGAATAATAGTACCAGCGCTGGTTGTCGTTTGGTTTGCAGTAGTGAGCGTTAAAGGGCTTCGGCGCATTCACGTTGGGCTTGTATTCCAGATCATCAAGATCAATTGACGTCCTATCGCAAATCGCTAAAGGAAACCGTTCGAGTGGTTTGGAGGAAACTGAGCGCCAGATATTTAACCCAATCATGCGCTTATTCGTGGGCAACCCTATTATCTCGGCAAAGCTTTGGGTAATAGTAGTTCCGTCTGAACTAAAGGAATCCGCATAGTCATTGTGAACCGCCAAGGCTGGAGGGCCGTACTGGATACCATCTACAAAATAATGCTCTTTTTTGTCTTCATCCCGAAATGTGTGAGACTCGATGGCCAAGATCTTGGCTTCAGGAAGTAGAGCCTCGGCCATAATCTTGCATTCAGGATAGTGTTTGGCAGAAACCTCTTCTGTATCCCGCCAGTCAACAACCTTCGACTCAGATTTCACTAACAGAAAGCCAATTCCGTCGGTCAACAGTTCTGTGGCGTCTGATGCTTCTGCTTCAAGACCAAAAATTGATCGCGCATCGCGTATCGTCGTGGGCCGATTGATTCTAGAAAAATCAAACGCCTTACGTTCGGGAGAGTCTTTCTCTGCGATTTGCGGGTAGGTGAAATTTAACCGGCCAGTAAAATCCATGATTCTTTTCTTTTTAACCTCTGACTAGGCTCGCGACTATCAAGGCACTCGCATATCGCTTTTTTCCATAAATATTCACGCGGCTCATTCCACCGAACTTCTAATGATATTCAGATCTCGGGTCAAAACGCTACCAACCGCAGTATGAGAAATCTCATGCCTTTCTAACCCCAATAGATCACTTATTTGGTTAGTCGCGTGTATTCCCGTACAGTGCCCTCCCAAAAATTTTTCCAAACCCGCCTCACCAAGCCATTTGGCAGTTCGATTAACAACCTCGTCCTCAGCAAGCCACAAGTGAAAGCCTCCCATCGCAGCATAAATTGGACGATCCTTAATGCCGCGCAAAGCCTCACCGGTATTAATTATTCCAGCATGCCCACAACCAGACATCATCACCCAACCCTTTTCTGTGAGCATACCGAGCGATTGATCATCACGAATGATATCAGGAGCAAGAGAACCATCTATTTTGACAAAGAGGCCAGATGGACCGTTGTAGTGTTCGTTCTGTCTCGCCACTGGTCCCGTTATGAACAAATTGTCAGCAACCTCCGTGGGACCCTCAACAACTATAAAGGTGATTCCCAGAGACTCAGCCTTGCTCCTGAAAGTAGACACTCTTTCAAATCCTCCCGGGCCAAGCCTGTTGGAACTGTCGATTTCGGCTTTTGAATTAAGTCTTTGGTCAAAGAAACCCCTCGCAACATAGACCTTTGAAAAAGCACTCTTATTAATTCGACTATACTCCCTACGCAGCTTTAACAAGCCACCAGTATGATCCGCATGAAAATGACTTAAAACGACCTTTTCAACTTTAGACAAATCCTTTCCTAACCTTTTCGCGTTATGCATCACCGTGTCTTCATGAAACCCGGTGTCGAACATAATGGTCTCATCGGCGCCCTCGTAGAGCGCTCCAAAGCTCCATTCGCCAAAGCCGCCAAAGTTAGCAATGTTCGTTGCGAGAACAGTGATTTCATATTTAGAGGGGTTTGAGACGCCCATAAGAGGGAGCATGAAACAAATCAAGCCAAGAAATGTGATTTTTCTCACGATAATCCTCCTACCAATCGTCTATTCGTTTGAGCAAAACAAGTTCTCAAACTCCAGCCGCCCTATCTAATGCCAAGAAGTATAAAAAGAACTCCCCAACCGAACAATTATCGAATTACAAGTCGAGCTCAGGATCTCAGCGGCCCAAACTCCCGCAAGGCATCGAGGAATTCATGAGTGAAAAGTGATGGCGCCTCCTCCTCAAGCCACCGCTTTCCCACCACAGTGTTGAGGATTTTCTCAAGATAAGGATTCAATAAATCGAATGTCGTTTCAACGTCGTCATTCAATTCGTCGAAACTCACCCCAGCCTCATTTTGGTTAATTAGCGCTTCGATGAGCGCAAGAAAAGTATTGATGTATGTGCAAAATCTGAACTCTTCTACTTTAGACATCGGCGCATTTTCGATCCCTTTTAAATAGATAGCGGCTAACTCATTGTCCTGCATCAATGGTTGCCAAATCTGAACGTATAGCCCATTGGTGCCTAGAACAGACTGTGCACTTTGATAATCATTAGCACGCTCAATCTCCCTGGAGTTGATCTTAATCTGGCCTGACAAATAATAGAGTGTCGCCAATACCGCTATAGCACCAATTATCTCCCCCATCGCGCCTATCGCATCCCAATTCGTGACTTTCACCTTTTGATAGCTAATTGTTTAACAGCCTAGCGAAACACACTAGAGAGACAAGGCTCAAATCTAGTAATGTAAGCGTTCGTAAAAAGCACAGATCGAAATGTCTAAACCTAATCATCAAGAATGGCGCATTAAACATCTGGGTTACGAGATAAAGGTGACTAGCTGGTTTAACTGGAGCGGAAAGTTGGGAGGTGAATTACTGATCGACGGACACCTGCTGGATAAAATAGAAATCGACCAGGTCGACGACGATAACTTTGATTCAGTAGTTGAACTGTTTAACCCAGAAAAACCCATTCTTAAGGCGCTAGAGGTCTCAGAGCAAATTCAAAATATCGAAGTGTTCAACGGAGGAGCACTCACGCGAAAAATATCGATTATGTGCAATGGAGAAAACATATATCAAGATCGCTTAAACCCAATTGACAGACTCGCAATACGACTGATGAAAAAAATGTACGCCAAAAAATGAATCAATCGCGTTGAATTGATCATACAAACTCGACCCTTTTCGCTATGATCGAAGCTCCAAAAATAATAATGAGGAACAAGATGAAAAAACTAATATCGGCAATTCTAGGTGTTCTGGCCTTTGGCGTTATCCAGGCCGACGACCATGGTTCGGGTTGGCTAGTGGATATCGGCGAAGGCGTTTCACAAAGCAGTCATCTCTGCACATTGAAAGGGAAAGCCACTCTAACTGACGTTGATAAAATCGATGTCAAATTGCATAAATGGCACGATGACAACGGAGTAAACATTACCAGGAGCCGTTTAGAGCCGCTTTTCACGGGCGCAAGCACTATACCTTACGATTTTATCGCCGTGGACTGGATGACTTGGGAAACCTTTGGAGACGGGTGGGACAAATTCCTAACTTCCAGCGAAGGGCAATCTGTTTTTGCAGCTTACAACAAAATCATGGATTGCACTCGAGTGGTGGGCACTATCTATCCTATGTTTAGAAAGGCATCCGCCAGACAAGACGACCAGGGTGTAGTCACCGTTAATTGGTGCACCAGAAAAGACGGCGTGTCACAGGACTCGTTAATTGCGCGACATAGAACCTATAGAGACGGGCTAACTGATGATGCTGCAATGCAGTGGTGGGGAATCGGTTATCCCAGCGCAGGCGCACGGAAAGGTCAATTTCCAGGCGAGTTTTATCACTGGAATACTTACGCTGACATGAAAGCGTATGCTAAAGCCCAAAACAACTTGGCCAACAATGAGGGGTGGAGAGGAAGACAGGATTATTATGACTCCTACGCTGATTGTAGCGGAGAGCTTCTAATGACTCACACGATAGTAAAGCGCAACCAGTAAACTCAACTAAGGGTTAGCCCTGTCACTGGCAGGGCTAGATACATCTAAATCAAGGAAAAATAATGAAACATCTACTGATACTAATTGCGAGTATTGCCTTACTCGGATCTACAATTACTCAAGCCTCAGAAACTGCCATAGTCTACGAATGGGCCGTACAGCCAGGCCAAGAGAACGCCTACGCAGAAGCAGTTGAAACGTTACAACAGAGCAAACTTGCAGGAGATCGAACAGCTCAGCTTCAGCTTCAATCAGTCTCCTTCGATGGAGCCAATCCTACGACACACCGGGTTGTTGTCCTGTATCCAAGTCTTGCAGAAAGCGAAAAATGGAATGCCAAGTTCAACGGTAGCAAAGAACAAAATGCCTTCATGAACTCTATCAACGAAGTAGCAACTTCGGTTAGCCAATATATGGCCAAGCCCCTCATGAGCTGGGGCGAGGTTTCAAATAACGACACCGTTTTCGACCTCGTCAGAATACAGGTGACCAATCCTCAAGCTATAGCTGCTGGTCTTGACGGCTTGATGAAATCAGGAGAAGCAAAGGATTTTCCTGGGCAAATTTGGCTTGTCGAAATCCGACGAGGCCAAGCAAGCCCTGATGGACGAGTGACCCACGAAATAGTCGTTGGCTATGAAAGCATGGCGGAGATGGAAAAGTGGCTCGACTACATGTACCAAACAAAAGCCTGGGCGAACTGGGTCGAGATTGCTAGTCAGCACATGATCGTGGTGAATAGATCTTTGTTTAACATGCTAGCAACCTATAACCACAATTATTCTTTAGAGGACTTTGATTAACATTCCTTCTTAAAAAGAACCCCGTCTCTAATGGCGGGGTTCTTATAGTTTCAGTCTTGCCCTCGATCGCTTTTACTCGAAACTCCTACACATCATCAAAAACTTTTGCCCAGCGCTCTAGAGCGTCTTCATGCTCGTGCACCAACTGCACCGTTACTTGACTGTATCCTTGAGATTTTATCTCTCTAAACCTAGAGACCAACTCGTCGTGAGTCCCTGTCATAGTTGTCGCTTTTGCTAAATCAGGAGTGATATGAACCTCTTCGGGCCTTACGTACATCAAATGACCTTTATGATTTTCCAGATACTTACCATCCTCTGGATGGTATTTCTCATGTATCGCTAGATACTCCGCCAACACATTAGACATCGGACCTAAATCCAAATTAGCACCGCCCATCGGACCAACCTCATCAGCCAGATTATGAAACAAGACAGCTGTCGCCGGAGCAGCTTCTGCCATGATTCGAGCTTCATCTGTTTCCTGATCACCCGAGAGCACAGCGCCTAAAAAGAATAAATTACTTTTTAAAGCAGACGCATCGTTATCTGCTTTCTCCCAGGAATTTCGCATTGAGTTGAGTGCGCCTTCCGTGTTTGCCACGCCAAAATTTAACCAACCGGCTTTCAATTGGGCCGTTAAGTCCTGGGACTTAGGCCCGAAGGCCGAGAACCAGAGAGGTACGTCATCATTAATGTTTATTAGACCTAAGTCCGGGTCTAAGAACTTCACTTTGTGAGTTTCGCCTCTNTCCGACCAGTCAACGAGATCGCCCCTGAGCATCGCCTGAACAGTCTCAATATAACGGCGAGTCTGTTCCAGCGGGATCGCTCCCTGCCCCATAGTACGTCTTGCAGTAAACCCGGTGCCGACACCGAAGTCGACTCGTCCGGGAGCTAGTTTATTCAAAGAGGCCAGAGCATTCGCCGCAACTGGAGCAATGCGATTGGAAGGCACCAACACGCCAGTTCCCAACCGAATACGCGAAGTTTCATGAGCGGCTAAGGCCATACAAATGAATACGTCTGGGTTTAGCAACTGAGTGTCGTAAAACCAAGCCGCGTGAAACCCCAGCTCTTCTGCCCTTTTGGCCCACCTCCAAGAATCNACTTCTGACGCAAATGCTACTGAGTATTGCACCCTTCNCTCCTTCTTTTNTTTCTCTTNATTATCCTACTTTATGCGTTTTGACTGCCCCGGAGCGATGGTCCAAAACTCCTTTTTGTCGATACCCTTTTCCTCGAGAGCCAACTCTAGATCCTTTCTCGGCGCATCGATTGCCTCTAAAGTGAGCTGAAANGTCCCAAAGTGCATTCCCATGCTCTGTCCGCTATTAAGGTCAATGTGTGCTTGTACCGCATCAGCCGGGTTCATATGTATGCTTCGCATGAACCATCTCGGCTCGTATGCCCCTATCGGTAAAATTGCCAACTCGAAAGACCCAAACNGTTCTTTCGCGTCTTTAAAGTGCGCCCAATACCCAGTGTCCCCAGCGAAATAAACATTTCCNGATGCCCCCTCAACGACAAAAGCGCCCCACAGAGTTTTCATCTGATCGATGAGACCGCGCCCAGAACGATGACGCGATTCCGTAAAAGTAATTCGCAGGTTTTTCACCTCTGTTTGGTCGTTCCATTGCATGTCAATATGATTTCGCAAGTCCAATTTCTCGAACAAGGCAGAATTGCCAAGTCCAGCGAGAATAACCGGGGGGACTTTTTGAGTCCTACTGAGCTCTAGCAATGTTGAGACCTCCAGATGATCGTAGTGATTGTGACTTATCAAGATGAGATCAATCGGGGGCAGATCCGTCAGCCTGATTCCCGGATCATGAACCCTTTTTGGACCTGCAAAAGAGACGGGAGAAGCTCTCTCCGAAAAAACAGGATCGGTCAAAATATTAACGCCGTCTATTTGAAGCAGAGTAGACGCATGGTTGATATAGGTAACCGAAATACCTTTAGTCAACCTTTGTTGGGGCACAGTACCCAATGGAGTGTCGATAAACTTAGGCCAGTCTTCGGCGCGGGTAAGGAAAACCCAGCCTAGTCGAAGCAAGTCAAGGGGACCTTGTTCTACCGGAAGGCTATTTTTAAATGTCGATCCATCAAAATTCAAAGACTCTGATCCGCGGTAAACCGGTGCCGCAACGCACCCGGACAACAGGAGTAGAATCAAAAGCCTATGAATTCGGCTTGTTGCCATAAAAATACTTTATTTAATTCAGACTGGACAAAGAAATTAAATCATAGTTTTGGTCAAGTACACATTCTCATTCTCCCTGCTATCCAGGTTGGAACATGTTTTCTCAATAGCTAAGCTAAGACGTCGGTTGGAGTAAACACAGCATAGGCAGATTTGAATACTTCGAGAAACCAATATCCAAATACATCATGGCGAAGTAGGTTAAGCGACTTTATCGCTTGGTTCGGTCCAATCTATGCTGGTGCGATAGTTTTATGTCGATACTTACCGTATCTGTTTAGCTTCAATAGTTTTGATCAATACAAAATAATTTGGGACCTCGGCTCTATTCTTATTGCCGGGACCAGCGAACCAACCTGGCCAATAAGTCCATTTCCACCTCTCCTATGGGTGTTAGTTTGGCCACTGTCTGTCGGAATAAACTATCTCCTGATAGGTCGTTTACGAATCCTACCGNGGAAACATAAACAAAAGTAAAGGTATAAATAGAANAGAACGGTGATATCACGACAANAAAGTCCATTATTTGTCTATATATNNCCATTTTATAATTGATTTNTNTGGACATTATTAAGACATTTGGATATGTTTAGTGTCCTTATTANNNNAAAGGTAGACTTTAATTGGTTATTTCAAGACGGGCCTGTGATAACTCGAGGATTGATGAGCATGCCAAAGGAAGTTCATCAGGTAGCCACACACTGGACCTATTGGATCGAGATACGTCGTTCGCACCCGGAAGATCGGCGGGCCTTTCGCGACTTGCCGAGTTTCTCCCAAGAGCCGGGAGAGACTACCAAACTTATCGCAACTACGATTACGGACCCGGTAGACATTTCAATGTCTCGCGATTATCGCCCTACCTGTCAACACGATTGATTCGAGAAGTAGAGGTTCTCGAAGCCACCTTAAAACAATATTCCAAACAAGAAGCGTATAAGTTCGTGCAGGAAATTTTTTGGCGCGGCTATTGGAAGGGTTGGCTAGAGCAGCGACCTCAACTTTGGAAAAGTTATTGGGAGGTCCTTCCTTCGTCGCTTGAGCAACTCAACGAAGACCCACAAGCAAAAAAAAATTATCTTGCAGCCTGCCTCGGAGAAACGGGCATTCAAATCTACGATTCCTGGGTAAGAGAGCTAGTGGAGACCGGCTATCTTCATAACCACGCTAGAATGTGGTTCGCAAGTATTTGGATTTTCACCTTAAAGCTTCCCTGGGAATTGGGNGCTGACNTCTTCTATCGCCANTTAATNGATGGCGANCCAGCNTCAAANACTCTNGGGTGGCGNTGGGTTGCCGGACTNCACACAAAGGGCAAGACTTACCTNGCCAGTCCNTCAAATATCATGAAATACGCNGGTAAACGCCTGGATCCGTCACCATTTAATTCCGAAGGCCTGGACCAGCTTAATACTCGGGGCTTTCCCATCGAAGACGTGATTCCTGCCTCTTCGCTGCGTTTCACCAGCCTTTNTCACCAAGAAAAACCTGAATTCAACAACAAAANTCCNNGTTNTGGCTTTCTCATCAATGAGAGCGACCTGTCAGCTGAAATCCCCAAAGAGATACACCATCTGGCTGCGCTGGGTCCTGCTTCCAGAAGCCCTATCGGGTTGTCCTCTATCCCTGTTGAGGACTTTCTAGAGCAATCGATGCGTCAAACACTAGGTTCCNTCAAATCGCTGTCCTCNTGTGACGTAAATATTGAAACGGACCCTCAGTCTACTGAAGGTGTGGTTTCTTGGGCCAAAACAAACAAGTTGACCAATGTCTTTACTACGTATGCTCCTGTGGGGCCAGCTAGAACGGCTCTAACTGAGATTCAAAAACAGCTCAAGCAACACGAAATTCCAGTGTCATTTATTTNTGATGAATATGACCAAGCAGTCTGGCCTCACACCGCCAGAGGATTTTTCCAACTGAATCGAGAAATTGACGATATCCTCGAATCCCTTGGTCTAGAGGTCTGAATCTGAACACTTGATTCCCAAAANAATGGACACACAACAGGAAATCACAAAATTCAATAACCTAGCTGAAAAGTGGTGGGACACCAGCGGACCCATGGCGCCTTTACATGGTTTGAATTCTCTTAGAGTGCCATTTATCCACGAGACCCTGAACTCGCCTTCAACAAACNGNCCAAGAATGGATGTTTTGGATGTGGGATGTGGCGCGGGCATTCTTTCGGAAAGCATGGCCTCGCTAGGCTACCAAGTCGTTGCAACCGACCCTGCTANCAGAAATATAGAAATCGCTAGAAACCACGCCCANCAGATGNNTCTAGANATTGATTACCAGGAGGGTCTTATTGAGAACCTTGAGCTAAAGACTTTTGATGCAATCCTNGTGATGGANGTAGTGGAGCATGTTCCTGNCGTTCAAGAGCTGTTAAGTGAATGCNTTCAAAGACTCAAGCCTGGAGGACATCTTTTTGTCGCGACCATCAACCGGACGCTTGCATCATTCGTGACTGCAATAGTCGGTGCTGAGTACGTCTTTCGAATGCTTCCGAGAGGCACTCATCAGTGGAGCAAATTCGTTAAACCAGAAGAAATCATCAGCCCTCTAACCCGAAGCGACATGACATTGATCAAAACGTCTGGCATCAGCGTCAATCCTTTTGGGCCAAGATTTCGACTCACCAGGTATATGGGTGTGAATTACATGCTGGCCTTTAAAAAAGGACATTAGGAATTAATTTGTCGGAAATTCAAATCCCAAATATAGACGTGACCACATTATCAAAAACACTGAGAAAGGATTTGCGGTCTGACCATGCTGGTGAGACCGGGGCAGTTATGATTTATAAGGGAATTCTCGCAGTTTCTCGTGATCCAGCACTTCGATC
The DNA here is from genome assembly GCA_002727775.1 of Gammaproteobacteria bacterium. Taxonomy (GTDB): domain Bacteria; phylum Pseudomonadota; class Gammaproteobacteria; order Pseudomonadales; family Azotimanducaceae; genus UBA4421. The sequence goes on along the minus strand of PBUF01000029.1, from coordinate 12,095 downwards.
CTTTGCNTCCANTCATTTAGAGACAGAGCAAAAGCATCTGGCGCTTTTTGATTCGTGGCTGCCAAAGGAGGACAAATCGCGACTTCTTCTGTTGTGGAGGGTTAGCGGCTTTCTCCTNGGAGCATTTGCTGCACTCATCTCAAAGCGCTTAACCTATTATACAATCNAGATNGTCGAACAGTTCGTCGTAGAGCACTACGAATCGCAAATCCTTACCGCGCCCAGAGACCTGCAGGAGATCTTGCTCAAATTACAAGCAGAAGAGAAAGAGCACCAGCTTGAGGCGATAACCCTTCAGGATGACAGCCAGAGTCAGGTTNGTAAGCTTTGGGGCCTTATTGTTGATGCAGGATCGAGGCTAGCCGTAAATGTTGCCCGGTTGATCTGAAGAAGAGTAGAGAACTAGAGCAATGCCCAATCCTCCCCTACCCTCTAATGACAACGGCCTGGTCTTTGTTCTTCTCGGAGATCAGCTTTTCGATCCCAAACACCTAAAAAGCGCTGGTTGTAAGCACGTCATCTTGATTGAGGACTTCGGACTATGTTCAGAGCAAAAACATCACAAATTGAAATTGTATTTATATTTATGTGCTATGCGCGAGTACCGCGACGAGCTCACTCGCTCGAACATCACGGTTCATTACACAGAACTCGAGGACCATGGCCAGGAAGATGACTATTTCTCCAGGTTAACGNCACACATAAAGCAACTGCATCCCAGTCAACTCAATTTTTTTGAGGTCATAGACAAGCCNTTCGAATCTCGCCTTCGTAAGTGGCTCAAGGACANTCAGGTNGACTTCGTTATTCATCNNTCGCCAGGCTTTTTGTTTTCTGAGAATGATTTTCGTAATGCAACCAATCGTAAAAAACCCTACCGATTGGCATCGTTTTATCGGTTCGCCAGAGAAAAACTGAACATTTTGATAGATATTGACGGCAAACCCTTTGGTGNCAAATGGTCCCTAGACGCAGAAAATAGAAAAAAGATCCCAAAAAATCTTCAAATCCCGAGCGCGCCCACCGCTCCACGTTCTAAATATCACGAACCAGTCTCTTTAATCATAAACCACTACTTCCAGGACCATCCGGGCACATTGGAAAATGTCTGGTTCCCTGTAACCCGGAAAGACGCCAAAAGTCACCTTGAGGCCTTCTTGAAACAAAAATTTGAGTTNTTTGGGGATTATGAGGACGCCATGATGCAAGGCGAATATTTTCTGTTTCATAGTGGCTTGAGTAGCTCAATTAATATCGGGCTATTGACGCCAGACTTAGTGGGTGAACTCGTGCTTGAGTACGCGCAAGAAAAAAATATCTCTTTAAATTCGCTTGAAGGGTTCATACGTCAAGTTATCGGGTGGCGAGAATTCATCCGAGGCATCTATAGAGAGGATTCAGAAACCCAGGTACAGAAAAACTATTGGGGACACGACAGACAACTGACCGACTCCTGGTACTCGGGTAAGACCGGCATCTTGCCCCTAGATGACTGTATATTAGGTGCCCAGAAAACGGGTTATAGCCACCACATTCCTCGTTTAATGGTCATTTGCAATCTGATGAATCTTAGCGGAGTCAGTCCACACCAAATTTATAAATGGTTTATGGAAATGTACATCGACTCCACGGAGTGGGTCATGATTCCCAATGTATATGGCATGGCTACCTTCTCGGATGGTGGATTAATGTCTACAAAGCCTTATACGTGCGGATCAAACTATATCCTTAAAATGAGCAATTATAAGAGGGGCGAATGGTGCAATGTGGTAGATGGCCTCTATTGGCGATTCATAGATAGGCACCAATCGTTTTATCAGTCCAATCCTCGGCTTGGATTTCAAGTAAGTACGCTAAATAAAATGGATAGCTCTAAAAAAATAGAACTATTCGATCTGGCTGATCGCTTCATCGACCAAAACACNTGTTAAAACCTACCAAAATCTGCAANACCTGCGGNCTTCCNTTNTCCTGGCGTAAGAAATGGCGAAGAGATTGGGAGTCTGTACTCTACTGTGGTGAACGTTGCAGGCGAAGCAAACGCAAACAATNTGATCAACATTCCTGAACGAACCTACAACCTTTCGCTAACACCAGCTTCGTTGTGACTTTGGCGAACACCAGACCAACCAGCAATACCTNAGCGGCTCATAATAGAATGAGGAACCGCTCAGTCTGAACTACCACCCAAGTTTAAGGTTAGTTCAAAACCGTCATTTCGTAGCTCTCTACAAGGGTTCCGTACTTTTCTTTGTCGAACCAGTCCAGCTGTTTTGGAGCCCATTTTTCGTCATTGAGCAATGCTTCAAAGGACTTCGCCTGAGCCTCTCTTGATTCAGACAACATAACAAACTGAAGATAATTGCCGCTTCCAAGACCGTGCTGCCATATGTCGATCAGATACCCGTGACTTTCGAATATTTCTTTAGCTTCTTCCATAGCCGCCAAGCTCTCCGCAAATTGACCGGGTTTAGGATCCCATGTGTAAACCTGAACGATGTAATTCCCTGGATTTATATCATCTAGCGAGGTCATCGAGTAACTTCTGACTGGCTTCAGGGCATCTGAGGATTCAAGTTTCCTGATATAAGCTTCCCAACCTTTCGTATAAACATTCCCAACATCGGAATATGCTTGCTTTGCTTTTTGCGAATAACTCTCATAAAAATCCACCCATAGAAACCGGTATTCGCCACCGACTCCGACGTTCTGTTTATGAACGATCGTCGTTTGCCCGCTTGCGATTGCAATATCACGGCCTTCCCTCATTAAAGCTTCGACTTCCTGAACTTTCCCGGGCTTCGCCTCATACCAGTAAATATCTGCGATACCCGCTGCGTTTAAAGAGCTAAACCAGGCCAAGCTAAGGCCAGCCACCAAAGATAATTTGATTATTTTCATTTTTGTTTCCGTTCTATTTATTCGAATTATGCATAAAGGTTCTTATATCAAACCTTCCGGAAAATTAGCATACCGCTAGGAATACAACTAGCGCTTATGGTTTGTGATCTTAATTGTCATCACAAGAGATCATTTAAGATAAAGTCATGAGCCCATGCAGTTAATCTATCATCTTGTGCCGATAAGGCTTACACTCGCGGCTCGAAACATAAGGGGTATCTTGTGAGTAAATACGCGTTAGCCAAGGAATTACTAGAATCTGGGTACGAAAAAGGTAAGGAACTTAGCCTAGACGAAGCTGACGTAGCTGAAGTGATGGTTGTGCAGTCCATACAAGAGCTCATTCGTGTAAAAGGCGCAAAATACGTGAAAGAATTCCTGAAATATGAAGCAGATTCTGTCTCAGAAAAGAATGTCTTCGAAATTCAGCGTCGCTAGCAAAATCTAGCTGTCTGCTCCTTCTCTATTCGATACCTTCAGGTATAACCCGATATATTTTTCCGGTTGTCCTTAGCGCTTCGATCGTCCATCGACCACCAACGCCTTGAACTAACCACTCCATGATCTTCCAAAGGTCCTTGTCTGTTTGTTCAGTGTCCATTGGTTCTAAACCCTCAACAAGTGCCGCAATCTCGATCGCCGCGGGAAAGGGCTGTCCGGAACGACCTACAAATATTAATTCGTAGTACCNGCCATCGACTTCCAAAATACCCGGCGNCCCTAGTGGNTCNTTGTCTAACTCAAAGGCTTCNNTCAAAAAATCCTTAAANTCGGGATAGTGAGCCACCTCAGGGTCTGTGAGCACTGGAACACTTCGAAAACCTGAAGGGCGTTNATTTNTCTTTTGCACACTCATTAATTGGCTCCTTAAGAAAGATTNCGTCCAGCNAAGTCGCTNAANANCTCGCCGATCTCNTAGCCTGAATCCTCTTGCAGAAAGTGATTTCCNGTNACCATGTGAGTNCCTTCAGCATGAGGCCAAATCTCGTGCCATTTAGGCGCNAAAACATCTGCAGTAAACACCACTTCCTCGCGACCCCAAATCACACAAGCTGGTATGTCTAATGCTCTGACGCCCTCCTCCAACCACTCAAATCGATTGCCAGCAATATCCGTGGCCGGGTTTACCGGGATCGACCGTGGCCATTACCAGGTCAACCTTCGATCGTTTGGGTCAGGCAAAACACTTTGATAAGCGCTCATTGCTTCGGTTTTAAACTTTTCTCGGTCAACTACTGACAAGTACATCCCTCTTCCTGGAAAGGCGCCCTGTCTACCCATGATATAGGGCCCCACAATAGGCGCATGCATGGTTAGCCAAGGCATGACTTGTTTATGAAAATCGGAAGAAGGCTCGCGCCAAGCCCAGGTCGACATTACNGCGACNGCNGNGGCNAGATTCTNTCGNGNGAGCAGNGCACATANNCCNGTCGGNCCNCCCCANTCATGNCAAACAAAAAAAATGTTTTTCAATNCNAAGTGGTCNATNAGCGCNACNAGATTNGCNGCATGGTTATCTAGGCTNTGAGCGCTNGCTGCATGNGGATGCTCAGAAAGCCCAAANCCTATTTGATCNGGAACGATTACCCGATAACCNGCCTGTANNANCGGTTTNACGGTNTCTCTCCATAGNAANCCCCAGGCNGGATTACCNTGNAGAAGTAGNACTGGTTTNGCATCCTTAGGCCCTTCGTCCACATAATGCATNCGCCAACCGTTTACNTTGGTAAAATTAGATTTGTACGGATAACGTTTTTGAATATCAGGCTCAAGATCAGCGATAGTACNAGTCATATTCGTTCCTAAAATGTAGCGAGGAAAATTGTATCAAGAATCAGAGNAAAACCCGGCAAAAGCCNACGNGTAATATGATTAGTCTTTAGTCGGGCAGGCCCAAAACTCTTTTAGCGATAACATTGAGTTGTACNTCACTACTGCCTCCNGCAATCAGAAAACCCTTGCTCAAGAGCATTTTTCNAGTTGCAGCAATCTCTTCGGTTANGAATTCGCCNCCTTCCCAACCCACACCCTGGGAGCCCATCATAGAAACAGTAGCGTCCAAACTCTCGCTCTCTAGCTGNGTCGATAGGTGTTTAAAGGTNGACGTAGCAAAAGTNGCCGCNCCTGGCNCACGTTGTTCTTCAGCNGCTCTAGTTTGCGTTAACTTGTAGGCAGCGCGTTTCATNTCAATATCCAGAATCTGTTCTCTTTGACCTTCATTATCTATCACATATTTTTTGAAAATCTCTGGCAAGGAGTCTGACCGCGGAATGAAATTACCGTCTCCCACTGCAGATCGTTCNAANTGAAGCAAACGTTTGGCAATGCTCCAGCCNGCATTTTCNTCACCGACNAAATCGGNTTTTTCAGCTCNCACATTGTCAAAAAAGACCTGGCAAAACTCTCGATCACCATTAATTAATTCAATTTGATTCACGGTTAGACCTGGATCGGACATATTTAACAAAACAAAACTTATCCCTTCATGTTTCTTAGCATCTGGATCGGTNCTTACCAAGCAAAACATCCAGTCCGACATATAGGCNTTCGATGTCCAAATTTTCGACCCATTAATCAGATAATANTCACCATGGTCTTCCGCCCGGGTTTGCAGAGCCGCCAGATCGGAGCCCGCACCGGGTTCCGAATAACCCTGNCACCANCGCACNTCACCGCGAACAATNGGCGGNATATGTCTTTTCTTTTGATCTTNNGTTCCAAGCTCGAGTATGAGNGGNCCNANCATCGCCTTACCACTNCCAGAAAGNGGATTNGGAGCTCTCAAAGACTTTAAAACATCATAAAACACACGAGTTTCAGGACCAGTTAGCCCCGCTCCGCCTAGCTCCACTGGCCAGTCAGGTGCTGTTAAACCGCGTTCTAAGCACGCGTCGAACCATACTTGAAAGTCCGGGTCTTCAATGGGCTGATGAGATCCTCCTCCATAGGAGTACCGACTGCCAAAGAGGTNAGTGGGACAATTAGCCTTAACCCAATCTGTTAANTCTTCAGATAAGCTCATTACNTATTCCTCTATGACTANTCATTCGACTTTCTTGCATACTAACAAAGCACTTACACTTAGGGTAAGTTTATCGAATAATATTCTTCATAAANTTCATANTCTTATGATATNTACTTAAACTAATGCGGNCCNATCAATTTCCAGAAAATGTAGTCGACCTAGAAAGCTTTTCTCTAGCATTCAGGCCACTAACCAACAGTACTGAAATCATCCAGTACACACGCTACCCCTTTACAAAAGAGACAATCACAAAGATAAATCCTAAATTAAAAAGCCACCTTGTGGATTTCAGTTCAGGTGATAGCTCTTTAATTGCCTCTCTAACCGTCTTATATCTTGTGGTTCCCGGAACCCTAGAACTTAGGAGTTACAAGGATCAATCAGNTAACAAATTTTGGTCAATTTTTGATTCAGTGTCTTCAACACATATCGACTTCGGATTAAAGAACCCTTATTTAGACAGCAGACAAAAACAAGCGAAGTCTGATCAAAAAGAGNGCCTGCCAGACTTAAGCAATCCAATNTTTAANTCAGTTTTCGANCTGCTGGCAAAAGTCCAACAGANNGCAAAAAGATACGAAGTAGACGAAATAATCACTCTGGAGAACCAANACCAAGCNGGATTCCTACANGACAAAAAAAACTTGGATTACCTTTATAACCTNGGGGTCTTTGGAACCTTCACAAAAGACTCCTAATCTNGCAAAAAGGNGTATCCCNAGGACAATCGCTCCTNGATNGCTTACTTANACTAGCGCAACAGCCATCATAATGAGGCAGATGATGGAGCCNAACCAAAATAGAGTTCTCACATACGTGATNCCCGCGATGTAACTCAGCAAATAGGCAATTCGAANACCCANCCAATAAAGNGCCAGGCTGGAGTTATCAACNTCGACCACAATNGAGAGNATTGCTAGCGCTAAAAATGCAGGNAGACTTTCTTGTAAATTAGTCGCNGCACGNCTCACTCTACCCAGAGTAACCGAAGCTTCTGGTGGCGCTTCATCGCGATTTGATATGAGATATTGAACATTATTCATATTAAGCAGCATGGGTATTAACCAGATTTGCAAAATAGTCAGTCCAAGAGCACAAACAATCAGTAAAGTCATAACCTTTCCCTCACGTTATTAATACTTTGTTCCTGACCATGAATTTAGTTCATGATCAGGAATTAACAAGTATATTTTTCTTTAGTTTTGNGGAGGCATACGGACTGGGGTAATAGCAAACATTTCCCCNGAAGCACACTCNTGAATAGATTCATANGGNCTNCTCATCGANCCCATGTTTTTCATAAATNTGTCCATGTTNTNACCAACTTNNTTCATNGAGCTNGCTACTCGAATCATCATAAAGTCAAAATCNAANTCNCGAGACATNCCNGAAAAAGGGAACCAACGCATCATTCCGCCTTCTNNNCCCANNTTTTCTTGTTGNGCGCGCATCTGAGCNTCAGCAGCAAACATCTTTTCNGGACTCATATCCTCTTTAGAGGNGCACATTTGNATNGACATAANNCCNNNGCNAGNACCNTCTTTNGGTCGCTGGATGCCCTGGCCTATAAACAAAGTATGATTGTTACCAGAACAGACCTCNTCGAACTGAGCCTGTAANTTCGCGCCTTTGGCAACCCAGTCATCCATGGCACCACCCATACGCTCAAACCCTGGCATCATATTCATCCAATAAACGTCACTTGCATGGTTCCGNCTNTCAAAGATATAGGGAGTTAATACNGCAGCAAACCCCGCCTCAGGCATCTCTTTATCNGCCCATTTNCTCCATTTTTTACCAACGGCAAGAAGATCATCCAAACCCTTTCCTTCATTATAGCTGCAACCGAAGATTTCGACGGGCATGAACGGNGANGGCGCNTGGTCGTCTGCAGCAACAAAGGCACTAAACGAAAGCAGTATACATAGAATTGTTATTCTCATTATTTTCCTTTTTTTGTTATTTTTGCGGTTGTCTTCGTTTATCACTAAGACGTTTGTGAGTTTGTTGACAGCNACTGACATTGTCAACCATTAAAACTGATCAACAGTGAAGCAGTTNATCCGTTAGAAAACTTACTAAGGGTATNGGTGACAGGCTACCGAAGCTCCTTCAATGCGAGTCATCTTTGGTGGACGTGTTCTNCATATTTCCGTCGCTTGAGGGCACCTTGGATGAAAGTGACATCCNGAGGGAGGGTTGCGTACACTAGGCACTTCGCCAATTATTAATTGATTCGAATCAAGATNCTTCANTTCGGGATCCGGTTCCGGCACCGCNTTTAATAANGCTTTGGTATAAGGGTGTTTTGGAGCACTAAACAAAGTATCTCGATCAGCTATTTCAACAATCCTGCCCAAGTACATNACTGCAACTCGGGTACTTATGTGTCTNACAACAGACAGGTCATGAGCTATGAACAGGTAGGTAAGACCGAGACGCTCTTGNAAGTCCATCAATAAGTTTATGACCTGAGCTTGAATAGAAACATCTAAAGCCGATACGGGTTCGTCACAAATCACCAGCTCGGGATTGAGCGCTAAAGACCTGGCAATGCAAATCCTCTGCCTTTGTCCGCCCGAAAATTCNTGCGGGTACCTATCAGCCATATCCTCCAGAAGNCCCACCAAGGACATAAGCTCCAACACTCGCTTCTGATAATCCTCTCGATTNGACGCNAGCCCATGCACTCTCAAAGGTTCGCCTATAATCGAGCCTACTTTCATACGCGGGTTAAGCGATCCAAAAGGATCCTGATAAACCATCTGCATCCGTCTTCGATTAGGGCGCATCTGCTTCGTATTCAAANCGGTAATATCCGAACCGAACAAATAAACCTTTCCTTCNGTGGCNTCTTGCATCTTCAGAATCGCCATGGCTGTAGTCGANTTTCCACAGCCGCTCTCACCGACCAGACTNAAGGTCTCNCCGGCTTTAATTGAAAAACTCACACCNTCTACGGCTCGAACATAATCNACTTCCTTCCTGAANACTCCGCCTGTGACCGGAAAGTGCACTTTCANATCNTGNACCTCAACAACANTTGAAGAGTCCANATCANTCATAACCGAAACACGCCATCTCGTGATCTGTTTCCGCTTGCTCAAGAACTGGCTTACTTGCCGTGCAAATGTCTCTGGAATAAGGGCAACGCGGATGAAAGGAGCAACCTTTAGGTAAATTTGTCAGGTCGGCTGGTTGCCCCTGTAGAGTTTCTAAACGCTCTCCGGGCGGCAAGCTAAGCCTGGGAATTGAGCTCATTAGCCCGTTGGTGTANGGGTGTAGAGGGGTTTTGTATAAGTTTTTAGCTGAAGCTCTTTCAATGATTCGCCCTGCATACATCACCGCCACTTTATCCGCATACCGTGCAACAACTCCCAAATCATGCGTGATCAAGATCAAAGCGGAATTGAGTTCTTTCGTAAGACTTTTAAGTAGGTCTAGAATTTGTGCTTGGACCGTTACATCCAAAGCAGTAGTCGGTTCGTCCGCGATAATTAGCTTAGGCTGACAGGCCAAGGCCATGGCGATCATGACNCGTTGCCTCATACCTCCAGAAAACTGATGCGGGTAATCGTTAAGACGTTGATGNGCATCAGGAATCGAAACACGTCTTAATAGTTCACCNGCCTGCTCATAAGCAGAGTCCCAAGATTCCTTTCGATGTAACCANATCGGNTCAGCTACTTGCTTACCNATTGTAAGCACAGGATTTAATGACGACATAGGCTCCTGAAAGATCATGGCGATTTGNTCTCCCCTAATCTGCCGAATGCTCTGAACAGACTCTCGCACTANATCNCGATCTTTAAACCAGATCCTTCCACCTTCGATACGTCCTGCTTCGCCTAATAACTGCAGTANCGATAANGCTGTCACACTCTTTCCAGAGCCGCTCTCACCTACAATNGCAAGAGTTTCCCCCTCACTNACAGACAANGANACGTTATCCACGGCTTGCACACTACCGGCATCAGTTTCAAANTTNACCGANAACTCTTCGATAGATAAAAGTGGTTTAGACATCTCTAAAANCCCATCTCTTCNTTNAGCTCTTGATCGATCCATATGCGAGCNTAAATNGGCCCAGGTCGATTAGCACCTGCTCTCAATTCTCCCCCATAGTTCTTTACCCAAGGCCACCAGGCGGTGTGAACATAAGGAACGGGNAACCAAATATAAGGCGTCTCAGACATTATTGTTCNAGTGAGATGACGTATAAGTTNAATCCTCTTTTGNTCATCGCGTTCGTTATGAAGAATGTCGATTTGCTTATCAAAGTACTCACTCGAGTATTGNGAAGGATTCCACTTNTGGCCCGTCACAAAACTTTTACGCAGCGTCGTNACNGGNTTTACGTGACCGCTANNGACTAGGTACCCNGGNCCNTGNGTTTTTGTCGTCATAGCTGAAAAGAAAGANGCGTATTCCATAGGTTGNATNNCTANCTGAATCCCCACTTTNGACAGGTAGCTTTCCAGCAATGGAATCAAATCCATNTGNCTNGGGTTACANGANCATACCTGNATGTTGAAGCGAAAACCCTCAGGCACCCCNGCTTCCNATAANAGNGCTTTGGCTTTTTCTGGATTGTAGGTAAACAGCTCTTGAATTTCTTCNGGCATCTCNGAAAGCGGCTGAAAGTANTCCCCAAAGTCAGGATGTTGNGGATAAGCCATGAGCTCTGCATGACCTCCATAAAANACATCGGCNATTTCCTGCTGATTAANNGCAAGATTCAAAGCNCTGCGNACCCGAACATCNTCGAAAGGCTTCTGGTCTACGCGAAGCGAGACAAAGGTACCGCCTGTCCCGAGCCAACGATTCCATTGCAACTCTGGAGTGGTTTCCTTGAGATGGTCGACTGCGATCCAGCGAATAGACTCCAAGATATCCAGTTGCCCGGTTCGAAGCGCCGTCAGAAAAGTAGCTTCATCTTTAATAATTCTATAAATGACCCGATCAACAAAAGGTAGCTGATAAGATTTACCACCTACGTCATCAGAACCCCAATAGATCGAGTTCTTCTTATAAATCTGAGCGTTGGATTGAACGTATTTTTCTAAACCAAAGGGACCGCTTCCTACCACATTCCTCCAATCTTTAGGGTCAACCTGACTCAATTCCCTAGGATTGATAGCCGAGTGATAACCATACCCGTACCGGTAAGCCCACTCTGCGTGAAATTGATTAAATTCAAATACGACCGTATGTTTATCTCGCGCAACCACCCGGTCAATGTGATCAAAATAGGACAGTATTTTTTTTGGGCTTTGGTCAACAAAGTTGTAAGAGAAAACCACATCATCAGCTGTGAGCAACCTAGATTTCATCAAGCCCGGGTGGTCGGGAAAAAAAACGTCGTGTCGAAGATTGACCACTAATGTTAGGTTGTCTTCCCAATACCAGGACTCCGCTAATTCACCTTTTATAGAATCAGTTGGCAGGTATGCTTCCTGAACGAAACTATACTTCCCCCCGTTTCGCTTACTTTTACTTAAATCGGCAACAAACAGCTGCTCTCTAACCGCTCCGGCATCGTGATTGGCTTTCCAAACCCAATCCCTGGGATCCCACGACAGGGCCGACAATGTCACGTTAACCGTACCCACATTAAGATCGCCCCCATATTGAACGTTGTCTTCTGCTACCCCAAATGGGCGAACGAAAAACAAGCTGAACAAAATCAAAAAACGAAGCACCTACGTTCCCCTCATCCTGGGATCTAACAGATCTCGAAGAGCATCTCCGTATACGTTGACGGCGTACACAACGATGGTCAGACAAATTCCGGGCGCCAAAGCCAACCATGGTTGTAAGTACATATAGGTCCTTCCGCTACCGCTAAGCATGCTTCCCCAAGTGGGTGCTGGCGGTGGCACACCGAGCCCTAAAAAAGAAAGCCCTGCCTCTGCAAGTATCACCGCACCAATCCTGGTGGTGAACAACACGATGATGACTGGCATTACATTCGGCAGGATGTGGAAGACAAGTATATGCAGTGTGCGAGCGCCAATAGACTGAGCCGCATGAGTGTACATATTCTCTCGAACTCCAATGACAGCACCCCTGACGATTCGTGATCCAGCAATGCCGTACAAGCAACCTAAAATAACGACTATCTGAGTGACGCCTGGACCAACGATAGACACTACTACGATCAACAAAA
>PBUF01000028.1 GCA_002727775.1 Gammaproteobacteria bacterium | reverse complement strand
TAGGACTATTGACGGAGAATTCGATGTGGTGTTGGCCCTCTATCACGATCAGGGTCATATCGCGATCAAGGTCCATAATTTTCATGAGTCAATTACTGCTACTTTGGGTATTCCCTTTGTAAGAACTTCTGTAGATCATGGCACAGCCTTTGATATCGCCGGTACTGGTAAAGCCAAAGAAGAAGGTTTGGAGAGTGCTATCAGGGCCGCAAATTTGATTATCGATGGGAAGCTAGACCAGTTTTAGTCAATGGTCGCGTTTTTAGGGACTTTGTCGGTCTATGTGAATGTGGCAAACTCAGGGGTCATAGTTCACAGGGGAGTTTCTTATGAAGGCAGCCGTTTTTCGCGAAGTTAATGTTCCAATGGAGATTGAGGATATACAGGTATCAAAGCCTGGACCAAGAGAGGTGCTGATACGAACCGGTGCGGCAGGTATTTGTCATAGCGACATGCACTTTTTTAATGGCACATATCCGGGACAAGTTCCCATGGTGCTCGGTCATGAAAGTGCTGGAGTGGTGGAAGAAGTAGGTAGTGACGTTCACTATGTTAAGCCCGGTGATCATGTGATTACCTGNCTATCCGTTTTTTGTGGACATTGTGANCAATGTTTAACAGGTCATTTGTCATTNTGCCANGAACCNGAGACGAACCGNTCTAAGGAAGAAGAGCCCAGNCTCAGTAAAGAAAGCCNNTCCCTGACTCAGTTCGCNCAGCTTGGCTCTTTCGCGGAACAAATGTTGGTTCACGAACATGCGATTGTGAAAATTAGAGAGGATATGCCGATGGACCGNGCCGCCCTAATCGGGTGTGGGGTTACNACAGGNTTTGGNGCNGTTATNCACACTGCTGCGGTCGAGCCAGGTAGCACAGTNGCTGTGATCGGTTGNGGTGGTATTGGGTTATCAGCGATAAACGGTGCNGCNATAGCTGGCGCTGCNAGGGTNATAGCCATTGATATGGTCGAATCGAAATTGGAGTTAGCTCGCAAGTTTGGAGCGACTGATACTGTAAATGCGAGTGACGGAAATGCAGTGGGCGAGGTTATCGAAATGACTGGTGGTGGTGTTCATTATTCCTTCGAAGCGATCGGACTGAAAATTGCGGCTGAGCAGGCTTTCCAAATGTTACGAGCTGGAGGAACAGCCACTGTCATAGGAATGATTCCTCCTGGAGATATGGTGACAATTCACGGAGTAGACTTCCTATCGGAGAAAAAGATCCAAGGATCAATGATGGGGTCAAACCGATTTCGCGTCGACATGCCAAGATTTGTCGATTTTTATCTGCAAGGTCGCTTGCATTTGGATGATTTGGTCTCCAATCGAATCCAGTTAGCAGATATCAATGAAGGAATGGCTGCTCTCGAAACGGGAGAAGTCGCCAGAAGTGTAATCATGTTTAACGATTAACTGGGAGCAGTATATGAGATGGCTATCTTTTTATCGTAATCAAAANCTCACTTTTGGTTACATCACCAGTGATGGCTCGGGTGTNGTCGATGTNGGAGAAAGAAGTGACTTCAGCGATTTAAGACAGGTGTTGGAGTCCACCGATCTAGCTACTCTAGCAGGTAAATGTGGTGATTCCGCTGACTTATCCTTGGAAGATGTTGAATATGCGCCAACCATCACAAACCCAAAAAAAATATTGTGCGTCGGCCTAAATTACAAAGCACATCAGGAAGAAACTGGTAGAGGTGGTGAAGGNTTCCCCACGATATTTGTAAGGTTCGCCGCCGCCCAGGTCGCTCACTCTAAACCAATGGTAAGACCTAAAGAGTCTCAAGCTTTCGACTTCGAAGGTGAAATTGCCATGATTATAGGTTCAAACGGCAGGCGGATTAGCCAGTCCGAAGCTTTGTCNCATGTGGCGGGATTCGGTATTTATAATGACGGAAGTATTCGAGATTATCAGAGACACACTAGTCAATTTACTCCAGGCAAAAACTTTGCTGANACGGGAGCTTTTGGTCCTTGGATGATGACTCCTGATGAGATAGGAGATCTAAGTCAGATGGAGATAACTACGCGTCTAAATGGTGAGGTCATGCAGAACGCAAAAGCCGAGTTATTGGTGCATGGGTTCGAAGAACTCATCGAGTATTGCTCTACTTTTGTCGAGCTTGAAGCAGGCGACGTGATCGTGACAGGAACGCCGGGAGGGGTGGGTGTTGCGCGCAATCCCCCCGTTTTTATGGACGAAGGGGATTTGATCGAGATTGAAGTTAAGCCGATAGGAACTCTGTCCAACAGTGTAATGCGAGAGAAATAAGTGCGCTGGGTTCCTTTTAGGAGAGATCTATAAAAATAGGATATAAGCGCAGAAGCGAGACGGTGTTGCGTTAAGCAAGTTTCGGTCCGCTTAATCGATTGTTTTTTTCTATTCGCTAATTTCAAAAATCGGACGAGTAGTAATCTAGGGAGGAATTGTATGAGTTATATCGGAGCCGATTTCGTGGCTGACGCCCTTGCTTCGTTAGGGGTAGAGCATGTCTTTGCTATAGTTAGTATCCATAATATGCCGCTTCTTGATGCGATTAATCGTCTTGGTAAAACAAAGATAATTGATGTGAGGCATGAACAGGCGGGTACGCATGCCGCCGACGGTTACGCTCGAGCAACTGGAAAAATGGGAGTAATGATTGCTTCAACGGGTCCTGGNACTTCAAATACGGTAACCGGACTCTACGAATCTCAATTTGGTTCATCAAGGGTCCTAGTGATTACGGGACAAGCTGATACCACTTTTTACGGTAAAGGGCTGTCGTACGTTCATGAGGCTGAAAAACAAATTCAGATGTTATCTTCGGTGTGCAGGCGAGTTGAGAGCCCCAGACACATCAGTCAGTTGGCTGATTCCTTTCAAGCTGTGGTTTCCGATATGTTTACTGGGCGGCCCCAGCCAGGAGCGATCGAAATTCCGATAGATTTGCAATATGCCAATACAAAAAAGATTGCTATCGAATTGCCCAGCGACAATATATTCGAAGCAGACCCCTCAGTTATTTCGAGAGTGGCGGATAAAATAAAGGAAGCGTCAAAGCGGATTTTCGTTGTAGGGGGAGGAGTTATCAGTTCGGAAGCAACTCAAGAACTTTGTGAGCTTGCTGAGCAGCTTGATGCGCCGGTACTAACGACCGTCGATGGCCGTGGAGTTCTGCCAGAGGATCATCGTCTTTGTATGGGCAATTATTACAACAGCGCTGGAATCTACAGCGCGATACAAGATGCTGATCTGACGATAGCGATCGGAACCAAATTTGCTGTTGGAGTGGATGGTCAATTTCATGAGCAAACCCCACCAGGCGAATTGATCCAGATAGATATCGATGGAAATATGATTGGAAGGACGCACAAGGCAGCTATCGGTGTGTTAAGTGACGCGAAATCAGCGCTAAATCAGTTGAAACCTCTGTTATCGGATCTCTCTCAAAATGACAGTCAATTTAATGAGTCACTTTTTCAGGCCAGAGAGGGTGTTCAGACGGCGATGCGCGCGAGATTGGGGAAGGATTGGCCACAGGTAATGGATATCATTCGTTCTAAATTGCCTAGAGATGGTTTGTTTGTTAGAGATCAGACAATTTCTGCTTATAACTGGGGTAACCAGCAATTTCCTATTTACCTACCTAGAACGTCGATTAATCCGACCTCTGGAGCTATTGGTCCTGGTTTTCCGATGAGTATAGGCGCTGCGATTGCGACTGGGAAAAAGACCGTCGTAATACACGGGGACGGTGGATTTATGTTCCATGCAACCGAACTGGCTACGGCGGCTCAGTATAAAGTCCCCGTAGTTGTCTGTGTTTTCAATGATTCGGGTTACGGAGTACTAAGATGGTTACAAGATAACCGGTTTGGACGAATCAACGAAACGGACCTTGGTAAAATAGCGTTTGCGAAGATGGCGAGAAGCATGGGTGTTCCTGCTAGAAGAGTTGCATCTGTAGAGGAGTTCGAAGAAGTTCTAGACCTCGCGATGCAAGAAGAAGGGCCGTACTTGATTGATATTGATATGGATCAATTCGACCCGATGGAGATTTCGATTATGCCGAAGCAAAAAAGAGAAGTGGATTTAGATTGAGTATTCGGCTCGACAAGGAGTGGGTGAGGGTCTCTGAAGCGCTGCAAAGGCTTAAGGGAAATATGGGGGTGTTTCAGCTGGCCGACTCAAGTAGAGAAATAATTTACATTGGGTTTGCTGGCGCAAAGAGCAACTTTGGACTGAAAGGAGAGATTTCGGAGTCTTTGGATCGACTTGATGGAGCTGAATTTGTTCGCTGGGAGGTGACGACTGGTTACTGGAGTCGGTATAAGGAATTAATGATGATTCATCAGTTTGATCACGGGGACTGCCCAAAGGAGAATGAAAAAATTAACTTAGGAAGACTTAGTCCGGAATAGTATGAACCTAGAACTCACAGAAGAACAAGACATGATTATTGGCATGGTCCGCAAATTTGTGCGAGAGGAAATTCTCCCGCTAGAGTTGGACCTTGATCCTGATGCGGATGAGTTAGAGCGCGATGATCGTGAGCGACTGATCGAAAAAACAAAGGCCATGGGATTGTATGGTTTGGATATTCCTCCGGAATATGGAGGTCCTGAAATAGACCTGGTCACTCGCACCCTAATGGCTGTTGAGATGGCTCAACATCGTGCCGGTTTGTATTCCCCTTGCTACGGGACTTTTGGGGGTGCTGGTTTGGCCCAGTTATTTGAAGCGACGGATTCGCAAAAGGAAAAATATTTGTACCCGACGCTCCGGGGAGAGAAACGAGGCTTTTTTGGTTTGTCAGAACCATCTGGAGGCTCTGATCCTGCTCGAGCTATACAAACAAAAGCTGTTCGAGAGGGCGACGATTGGGTTATCAATGGCAGCAAGTTGTGGATTAGTGGCGCTGACAGGGCCAACTTCGGATTGGTCTTTGCTAGAACTGACTCAGACAAAGGAAGGAACGGTGTCACCTGCTTCATAGTGGATACTGATACGCCCGGGTTTCATGTCCGTCGTGTGGTGCATACGCTGCGATCTGCCCACTATGCGACTGAGTTGCAGTTTGTAGACATGCGGGTTCCCGATGAAAATATATTAGGAGAGGTTAACAAAGGTTTTGCGATTGCAAATGATCGGTTGACGAGACAGAGAATTCCTTATGCGGCGGGATGTATTGGCGTAGCCATAAAAGCGCAAGAAATGGCTTTGGAGTATGTGCCGCAAAGAGAGACTTTCGGCGCACCATTGTCCAGTAGACAAGCGATTCAATGGATGTTGGTCGATAATGAAATCGACATTAAGCAATCTTTGTGGATCACAGTTGAGGCCGCGGCCAAGGCAGAGAGAGGGGAGAATTTCCGAAAGGAAGCGGCGATGGCGAAGCTGGTTGCTACCGAAGCTGGTGGTCGTGTGGTGGACCGTTGTATGCAAATGTTTGGTGGTTTGGGTGTCGCCAAAGATCTACCTTTTGAAAGATGGTTTCGCGAAATGCGCATTCGACGCATTGGAGAAGGACCGAGTGAGGTTCAGAGACATGTAATCGCGCGAGAAATTTTAGGAGCCTCTCTTCGATAGTTTCTGCGAAAATTTTTACTATCCGGCTTGTCTAAATGTCCCCGGTGATTTTGTTGTTGAGATATGTAGTGGCGTTATTTGATGGAGGGCGGACTTAGCCAAGAAGTCAAAGCAACGATTCAGGAGGCCTATCGAGACTGGCTCTCTGCTAATCAGTTCTCTCCAAGAAAAACTCAGCGCGAGATGATTGCATTTATTGCTCGATCCTTGGGATCAAACGATTCCCCGTTGGCTGTCGTAGAAGCAGGAACAGGCACGGGCAAGACAGTTGCCTATTGTCTTGCCGCTATACCCATAGCTCAAAACTTGGGTAAAAAATTGGTCATATCTACGGCCACCGTTAATCTTCAGGAACAGGTTTATCTCAAAGACTTGCCGGATGTTCAAGACCACGCGGGGCTAGAGTTTATTTATGATTTGGTGAAAGGGCGAGGTCGTTATCTGTGTATAAAGCGACTCGATGATTATTTGAGAGGTGCGAGCCAAGAGGAGATGCCATTTCTCGATGAGGTAGGCTCAGATCAAATCACGATTTATCAAGAAATGCTCCGGCGTTTTAGCGCAGGCAACTGGAACGGAGAAGTGGATAGCTGGGAAGGTAACCTTGACGATAATGATTGGAGACCTCTTACAAATGATCATAGGGGTTGTACAAATAATCAGTGTGCCTTTTTTAGTCAGTGTCCGTTTTTTAGGGCGAGGGAAAGTTTAGAGAAGGCAGATGTGATAATTTCCAATCATGATTTGTTACTTTCAGACTTGGCTTTGGGCGGAGGGGTTATTTTGCCGGAGCCTGCTTCCTGTATTTATATCATTGATGAGGCGCATCATATTGCTGAGAAAACCAGAAATCACTTTACCTTGCACTCGGGCGTAACAGGTACGCTTCAGTGGCTCGATACGGTTGTAAATACATTAGGAACCATGACGCAGCAATTCTCTCGCCCTAAAGAGTTTGTTGACCTCGCGTCTTCTGTAAGTGTTTCAATAAAGCCGATTCAACAGATTNTTGAAGAAATCAGCGCCTTGCTACCAGAACTGCATTTTATAGAAAAGGAAGAGGGGAGGGAGTTGCATCGATTTCCTTTAGGCAAAGTACCTGCCCAAATTTCATCTAAGTTTCGAGACCTTAGTCCGCACACGGAGAGCCTGGCGTCCTTAATCGATAAGGTGTTCATAAAGGTTCAAGAGGCAGTAGCAGGCGAAATTGATGGAATAAAATCAGGCGTGGCTGGAAATTGGTTAGCTCAAATCGGTGCACTGGCTTTACGGTCCAAGTCTTTATTGGATTTGGTTAAGGATTATGGGTCGGAGCAGTCGAATAGCCTTCCACGAGCGCGGTGGGTTTCGCACAATGACGCATACTATGACGTNTTCTCNGCTCCAATTGAGCCGGGCGAGTTATTAAACGATCTTTTGTGGCAACAGTGTTACGCTGCGATCTGCACCTCAGCAACATTAACTGTAGG
The DNA here is from genome assembly GCA_002727775.1 of Gammaproteobacteria bacterium. Lineage (GTDB taxonomy): Bacteria > Pseudomonadota > Gammaproteobacteria > Pseudomonadales > Azotimanducaceae > UBA4421. Next base: position 13,582 of record PBUF01000028.1, on the reverse strand, counting down.
TGGAATGTTTTCTCGTTTCCTTAGCCAAGCTGGTCTCGACAACACAGTTGAACAGCTTCGATTAGTTAGCACATTCAACTTTCCGGAAGTCGCGACCTTAAATGTTCCAGACCTCGTTAGCGACCCTCGTGACTCTGATGCGCATACCGAAGAGGTTGCGAAACTATTACCTGGTCTAGTACATGAGGATCAAAGTGCCCTGATATTGTTTACTTCTTGGCGTCAGTTAAATGGTGTGATCAGGTTATTACCAGACTCGCTAAGCCAATTGTTGTTAGTGCAAGGTGACGACGCTAAGCAGGTACTAATATCTCGCCACAGAGAAAATGTGCTGAAAGGTAAGTCTTCTTTTTTGGTCGGGCTGGCGAGTTTCGCGGAGGGTCTCGACTTGCCGGGTAACCTATGTCGCCATGTAATTATTGCAAAAATTCCCTTNGCNGTGCCTGACGACCCTATAGATCAGACAGTGGCAGAATTTTTGGAGAGTCAGGGTCGAAACCCGTTTTACGAAATGTCTTTGCCTGACGCAGCTCTGAAACTAGTTCAAGCTTGTGGAAGGTTAATCAGAAATGAGCATGATTATGGTAAAATAACGCTTCTGGATAGTCGTATTGTAACTAAATCCTACGGAAAACTATTGCTTAACACGCTACCACCCTACCGACGAAACATTGGCTCGAGGATTACTTGAAAACCTTGCTATCGCTAAGTCTTCGCCCCTCGCTTGGCACTGAATTAAATTTACCGCGGCTNTAAACCAGCAGCCTCTTGTCATTCAAATTGGTTGCGACTTCTTCAAGGTAAGTTTTTATTTCAGAGATATTCAAGCTGTCTATTTCAGCAGCAAGAAGTTCTCGGGTATTGAAATCAAGATTTTCCTTCTTGAGNTCGCTCCAGTAACGTCTGCTTCTTTGTGTGAGATTNTTGTCTTTCTGCAGTAAGTTGTTAATTAAACCCTCTTTGTGTTGCGAAAACGCTGAGTCTTCCATTGATTCCAGTTTAGAAAGGTAATCTTCGATAAATGATCGAGTTGCTTGCTCAAGATGGTCCGCTCCCTGAGCTGGAGATTGAACCAGGAAAATTAAACCGTTTCGATCCTCCATCATTCGGGAACCTGCACTGACCACGTAACCGAGTTGCTGGTTTGTTCTCAGATCTGAAAAGTATGGCGTGCNGATCATCTGTCCAGCCAACGTGCTAGTCGCNCTTGAACGAATTTTGTCATTTTTATCTTGCAGGTAAATGACCATAGAAGAGTCATTATGATCAATGGTCAATTCAAGAAGCAGTGACTCCTTTATTTCCTCCACTTCGACTTTCTGGGGTTCGACCTGATTAATAGCAAGCTGATCCANAAGAAGAGTCTCCAGGTCATTTTTTGTTTCTTGATTAACGTTGCCATGTAATAGCGCGTCAACGGACACTTTGTTGAGTTTTCGGGTTCTCCAATCGGTTAGTTGTTCTGCAGTCACATTCTGAGCGATTATTGCTAGATCCCTAGGAGGCCAACGGTTTGAGATCAGAATTTCAGAAACGGCATTTATTGCTTGGCGATAAGGATAGTTCTTGTCGCTGTTTAGCCAATTTCGAACCAGATTGGATTTGACGACGTCAAACCGATCGGGGTCGACTGGGCTCTCCCTTAAATTTTTGAGTATCGTTTCTAGCAAGGTTAGCTGTTTATCATTGAAGCCGGTAATTTGGATTTCGTAACCGCTGTCGCTNACGCTGTGCTGTCCTCTAAGCCCAGCCAGATAGGCCGGATAAACGGTTTCGTTTAAGGCGTCCGCAACGACANCTCGGTAAAGATGAGCAAACACTCTATCTTCGGCAGTCATCAGACCGTTTTCCAGGTTGANTCTCAGAAAAATGCTTGCNTTGGGTGTCGCGAATTCAAGGTCTAGGTCCATCCAAATTCTAATGTTTTTGTTCTGGTCAAATTGCTGTATCGGCTTGTCATCGCCATCGAACAAAACCAAATTCTCTGGAAGAAAAGGATTCGCCTTGGGTAAGAATAATTCATCGGTTTGAAGTAAGGACAGATCGATATGATTTTTCTTGAGGGTATAAGGGACTTCAAACCACTTTTCTATATTTTCGGTTGGAGCTTCTGGGCTAATCACCTCAATCAATACGTTGTCTCTTCTTAAGTAAGAGACTAAATCGGAAATGAGCTCCGCATCAAATTGATTCATCAAATAAGAGGAGGTAATGATCTCTTCTGGCCGATAGTATTGAAGATTCGGGGCAAGTCTAGATACGTACTGCAGTGCTCCGGTTTTTTCTTGGAATTCAAAAGCCAGATTAGCCACGACTGCTTGCTCATTATAAAGCCATTCGAGCGGCTTCTGCTTTTCTAATATCTCGATGTATTGAAAAAGCAGGGAAGTTATTTCGGGAACGTGCAGAGAACCTTCTTTGGTAAGTGAGATAGAAACGTTAATTGAGCTATTTGTGCGGTCTATTGCTCCGGCACCTGCGCTCAAAGATTCAATCCAGCCATAGGAGTTAAGAAGCTTATGCAGGCTGCCNCTCCCTTCATGACCTAGTAAATTTGTGATGTATTGTTCAGGTTTGACACTTGTTGTGTTTAAAATACTAGGTATGGGGAAGCTGTAATCTACTTTGTATTTGTTCTTGATAGGTTTTGAATAGATGGTGATTGGCAATTCACTAGAAAGTAGCATCTCCTGATCGATCGGGGCATCTCCAAGCTCTCTATTGGGGATTAAGCGGACTAGTGGTTCGATCCAGTTCCGCATCTCAGCGATGGATTCGTTAGATAAAACTACCACGCCCATTTGATCAGCTGAGTACTGCTCCATCTGAAAGCTCTTTAACTCCTCTTTTACGTCGCCGGAAAGCGTATCTAGAGAACCTATAGAGAATTTGCTCCCTGCATATTCAGGATTCATTGCAAGTTTACTAGTCATGAACTGGCGCCAGCTGTCCTCCTTTTTCTGCATCTGGTACTCCGAATGGACCGCGTTTTTCTCGCGATCTACATATTCATCTGACAGTAAGGGGTTGATGAAGAAATGAGCAAATCGATCTAGACCTTCTTTGAAAGCTGAATTCTTGATATCAAAAAAGTAGTTCGTATGGTCACTTGCTGTATAAGCGTTGGTGCCTCCTCCATTGGCATTGATAAAGTTCTGAAAGCTGTCTGGCTCGGGGTATTTCTCGGTTCCGATAAAAAGCATATGCTCAAAGAAGTGAGCCAGGCCCTGCCTATTATCAGGGTCATGTAAACTTCCTCTAAAGACAGCAAAAGATGCGGCGGATTTTTCTGCTTCTGGGTCGGAGATCAGGACCATCTTTAGTTTGTTGTCGAGTAATAAATATTGATATTCGCGATCGTCGTTGGGGCTTTTGTTCACTTCTACCTTCGCGTTAGTTGGACTTTGTGAGCAGGAACTCGCCAATAACACCAGAAGCAAAATAAAAGAAAATGAGAGAATTGGCTTAAGATGAGTCATTTTTCGATAACCTTTACGTGTATCCATTGCTACTGCGATATGCTGAATTGCGATTATATAAGAATCTCGCATAGATTGATGGATATGTTCGCCAATTTCATCGAAAGTGGCTTCGCTAATATATAATTGAGCGATGAATTTGACCCTACCTCCAGGTGCCTCGGCTTTTCGCAAAACCCTAGTAGCTTTCATCGAGCAACATTGGAGCGAGTCTGAATTAGCCGATCTTTCGAGACCGGTTTCTCCGAATCGCAAACTGTTTCTGCAGAAGAAGCTAGACGAATGGTATAACAAGATTTTCGATGAGGATTGGGGTTCAGCGGGCCTTAATGAATACCTTCTCGGTGGGAACTTAGGGTCTATGCAATGGTATGTTTGGGTTAGCGAGTGCGGTTCACGTAATTTACCTTCACCTTTGAAACTTCCAGGGGTAGGTATAGTCGCGCCGATTGTCTTAGCCCTAGGTAGCGATAAACTAATTAAGGCAGTGTTACCAGGTATTCGTAATAACGAAGTAGCTTGGGGGCTAGCCTTTTCGGTTGGTTGGCAAAATCAGGGCAACTTGAAATTAAAAACTAGCCCCAGCGGAATCTTTTTATCCGGTCGCGTGGTGGTGGCGCATATGGGTGAAAAAAGCGACTGGGTGTTGATTATTCACTCTGAAGATGGTGCTCGCAATCTTCTCTTCGTTGAAACCAGTAGATTATCTTTCGAGAGTCTATCTGATGATGTCGGTTTGGCATTCACTTCGTTCTCGGAGCTTGTTTTCGATGGAGAAAGGATAGATGAACAACAGGTATTTGAGATCTCAAGTGCTCCAGACTGGGAGAAGGTTTTAGACTATAGCATTAACAATTATCTGTTTTATCAATCGCCCTTGTACTTGAGGCAAGAGACAAAAAAGTTAAAAGATTTGTATCGTTTGGGAGAGGAAATTGAAGGTATAGATCGGAGATTTTCTGAAATAGAAATAGAGATAGAGGCCCTGGTGGTTAGTGAGATTCGAATGATGTCGAAATCGAAAACAATAGAGCGAGGTTTGGTGATCGGACAACTTAGTTCTCGGATTACTGACTTATTGATCGAGTTTCAACAGCTAGAGGTTGATCTCGCTGCCTATAATGTAGTCGCAGGTGAAAGTAGCTTATTGACTCATAATGAACCTGAATCGAGCAAAAAAGATGCGGCACACCTCGTAAATAAAATGCTGTATATTAATACGTGGTCCGAAGGCCTTATGTCGCGTTCTAGCATCAGAGATCATCTGGCGGGCGAAGTAGGGATGGGTCGGTATTTTTAGAATTGAACACAAACATTAAACTTCGAGTTCACTGTTAATAACTCGGTCACGGAGAGGGTAGTAATGGATTTTTCTTTCTCAGATGAGCAGACACTTTTGCAAGAGAGTGTCTCTCGATTTATCACTAATGATTATGGCTTTGAATCCAGACAAAAGCACTCCAGGAGTGATGCCGGCTATAGCCTCGAAAATTGGCAGACCTTTGCTGAGCTTGGTTGGTTAGGAGTTCCGTTCTCGGAAAATCATGGTGGCTTTGGGGGGGGCGCGGTTGAGACCATGCTAATGATGGAAGAGTTTGGGAAGGGATTGGTTGTTGAGCCTTATCTGGCTACCGTGGTCGCTTGCGGTTCTGCATTGAATGGGTTTGGGTCCGAAGATCAGAAATCATCCTTCATTCCCGAGATTATCGACGGTTCAAAATTATGGGCCTTAGCCTTTGCAGAACCTCAGGGTCGATTTAACCTCGCTGATTTAACTACGACAGCAACAGCAAGCAACGGTTCCTATTTGCTCTCTGGTCACAAGTCGGTCGTCATAAATGGGCCCAACGCCAATTTTTTCATTGTCTCGGTGCGTACGAGTGGAGAACAACGAGACGAAACAGGTGTCTCTTTGTTCATCATACCTAGTGATGCAAAGGGGTTGAGTAGAAGGGATTATCCAACGGTAGATGGGCAAAGAGCTTCCGAGTTGATTCTGGACAACGTGGAGCTGGACGAAGCCAGCCGATTAGGCGAAGAAGGGCAAGGTTTGAATATACTCCAGCAAGCGATTGATTTTGCAACTTTAGCCATCGGTTCAGAGGCGGTCGGCTGTATGGAGGTCCTATATAAAGACACTGTTGAATATTGTAAGAATCGTGAACAATTTGGTCAGCCCATAGGTAAGTTCCAAGTCTTACAACATCGAATGGTAGATATGTTCATGGAACATGAGCAATCGAAATCGTTGATGTTTATGGCAGCAATGAGATGGGACGAAGGTTATGGTGCTGAAGCTCAAAAGGCTGTCAGTGCTTTTAAAGTTCAGGTTGGGAAATCTGGTAAGTTTGTGGGCCAAAGCGCGGTGCAGCTGCACGGCGGGATGGGTATGACTGACGAGTTGAATATTGGCCACTATTTTAAGCGGTTAACCATTATCGATACGATGTTCGGTAACGTAGATCATCACTTGAAACGGTTCGGCAGCTTGTAGCTTCTATTTTTTAGTCACGAAAGATACAGGGGAGGTAAAAATGGCTAGATGGGATAGAGATGAGGGGCCCTCTATACCCGATTGGTTCTGGGAAGCAGTGGAAACTGAGCCAGAAACACGAGCAATCGAAGTCGACGAATGCGATGTGGCTTATCGATTTTACCCTTCTCCCGGCAAGCCAGGCATGCTTCTAATTCATGGCATGAACGCTCATTCTCGATGGTGGGACTTTATCGCTCCCCAGCTACTCGATCGATTCCAAATTGCCGCCATGGACCTTACGGGTATGGGGGACTCCGATTACCGCTATAACTATAACTCTGAGACTTACGCTTTAGAGATCACTGGTGTTATGAATGATGCGGGTTTTGATTCAAGCGGGGTAGTTGTTGCTCATAGTTTCGGAGGTTACATGGCCGTCAAAGCAGCGAATTTGTATCCCGAAAAGATTGGTAATCTGATTTTGGTTGATTCAGGTATCAGGCACCCGGAGGATCCCATCCCAGATAGAACAGAGATGGGAGGAAGAGCTAAGGTATACCCGGACAAAGAAAATGCCATTGCCAGGTTTCGATTACAGCCTCCACAGCCCTGCGAGAATGAATTTATTACTCAGTACATTGCTCGGAACTCGTTGATGCCTGTTGATGGAGGCGGATGGGCTTGGAAATTTGATGAAGATCTCTTGACCACGTTAACGGAAGTTGAACGTCAACCCGAGGATTACCAGAGCCTCGATGTGAATTTGGGTCTTATATACGGAGCGGAGAGTGAGTTATTTTCCAAGCGAGCTTTGGAATATATGAAAGAGCTGATACCCAAACCATTTCCTGCTTACGAGGTGGCTAAAGCTCAACATCACGTATTTTTAGATCAACCGATTGCGTTTATCGATACTCTGAGAAGGCTTTGCGACGATATGAATCTCTAATTTTTGTTTGTCCACAGCTCGTTTAGTACTGCAACAAGGTGAGTTTTTTCCGTTTCTTTCACTCGGGCTTCAAGAGTGGTGACAGAATCATCGGGCAATACAGGAACTTCGATTTGACTTAGGATTTCGCCCGAATCATATTCTTCATTAACAAGATGCACAGTCGCCCCTGTCAAGATATCACCACTGGCTAGGACNGCTTGATGAATTTTTCTCCCGTAGAATCCCTTACCGCCGTATTTGGGAAGCAGTGAGGGGTGTGTATTTATGATCTTGTTATTAAACGCACTTAGCAGTTTCGGTCCTATTTTTCTGGTGTATCCCAGTAAAAGTATCCAGTCGATTTTAGATTGTTTAAGAAGGCTCACTAAATCTCCTTCAGTTTTGAAGGTGTCTTTGTTTTTGCCTGTGTCAAAAAGATAAAAATCGATCGAGTGTCGCTTCGCTCTTTCTGTCGCGCCAGAATNGGTCTTGTTGCTAACAAGCAGAAGAATGTCGGCCGGTAGATTGCCACTTTGACACGCCTCATGAATGTAAGACATGGTGGAGCCTTCCCCGGATGAGAATACAGCGATTTTCTTTCGCGAATTTTTTCGCATGGCTGGACTATCCGCCATAGGCCTGTTGCGGCAACCAGGTTACTAGACTGGAGAAATTGAAAATGATTATGACGCCGATTATTTGAAGTAATACGAAAGGCATCACTCCTCGGTATATCCCCTTGATATCAACTTCTGGCGGTGCAACTCCCCTAAGGTAGAAGATGGCAAATCCGACTGGGGGGGTAAGAAAGCTTGTTTGCAAACAAACGGCAAACAAAATGGTGAACCAAATTGGGTCGAATCCTAGTGCGTTAACCACTGGCGACACTAAAGGGAGCACGATTAACGTCAATTCAATCCAGTCTAAAAAGAAGCCCAGCAGGAATGTGGCCAGCAGGATACAGACAATAATGCCAGTGCTGCCAAAAGGTAAGCCTAGTAGCGACCGCTCAATCAGTTCATCTCCACCCAGTCCGCGAAGTACCAAAGAAAATGCGGTAGCTCCCAATAAAATTGCGAAGATGAACGCGGTTGTTTTAGTGGTTTCTTGAAGGACTTCTTTCAGCATTGATGATTCAAATTTCTTATTAATGAACGTCAACAAAAGGGCTCCGCAAGCGCCTACTCCGGCTGCTTCTGTCGGTGTGGCGATGCCAAAAAAAATACTTCCAAGAACCGCAACGATTAGGAATAAAGGAGGCAGGATGGATCTACACAGGTTGTACAGATCAGTTCGACTAAATTGTTCTTGAGTTGCTGCCGGAGCTTTTTCCGATTGTAGGAGTCCAAACAAAATGATGTAAATAATATATAGACTGGTAAGAACTAATCCCGGAAAAACTGCGCCTAAGAAAAGATCTCCGACGCTCATAGCCATTCGGTCAGCCATTAGTACGAGCATGATACTCGGAGGAATCAGGATGCCGAGAGTTCCGACTGCGCAGATTGTTCCCGAAGCGAAGGATTGATCGTAGCCCTCCTTGAGCATGACAGGCAGTCCGAGGAGAGCCAGTAGAACAACCGATGCACCTATAATACCTGTGCTCGCGGCTAACAGCAGTCCGATCAACGCGACGGAAATAGCGAGACCACCATGAATGCCTCCAAAGAGTTTAGAAAAGTTTCTCATCAAGTCATTTGCTATGCCTGAACGATCGAGCAATAAACCCATCATGATGAACATGGGTAATGCAACCATTACCCAGTTTTCCATTACATTCCATATCCGCTCAACGCTTAGTGAAGTGTAGTTCCAGTCGAGCCCGGTTTGGATGGAAAAATCTGCCTCGAGAATTAAAGATAGCGCGCTGAAGATGACCGAAAGCCCACCAAGAATCCACGCTACTGGAAATCCTGTGAAGACTAGCAGGATGAAGCTCAAGAACATGCCAATAGCAAGGACCTCGTTAGCTGGCATGTTGATCTCCAATGAACAAAAAATGCCATATTCTGGTTAGACGAGATGCGACCGCCAGGAACAGAACGCAAAATCCAATCAATAGCATGGATTTAATCAACCATCTGAACGGCAAACCACCTGGTGAAGGAGANATTTCTGATAATTCATATGAAGAAGTAATAAATGGGATTGAAAAGTAAATGATCAGGACCAGAAATGGGATGAGAAAGACAAGAGTGCCATATAGCTCCACCCAAGCCTTTAACTCCGGACTAAATCGCTCGTGCAGTATGTCTACGCGAATGTGCTTGTCGTCAAGGTATGCATAGCTCAAACCAATCAGAAAACCGGAGGAATAGAGGTGCCACTGCATTTCCTCGAGTTCTATACTGCCAAGATTGAATCCGTATCTTAGAATTACGTTTAGAACAATAATCAACATAAGGATTAGCCATATCCAGGANAAATGTCTGCCTAATTTGTCTAGNNTTTGGTCGATCGTGACGCTAAAACGCGTGTGAGGTAAATAGCTACTGTTCACTAGAAGTCTCTTGGTAAATAGGCTCGGGATTTCCAGTGCGAGTAGTTTTGTCGAAACTCAAGTTGGGATTCGTAAATTACAGCAAAATCCTTATCTCTCTCGGCTTCTTGTTCCAAAACTCTCTTCGTAACCCTTTCGAGTTCCCGCAGTATCTCTAGGGATAAAACTCTGGGCAAAGCTCCGGTCTCTTCAAAGCGTGCGACGACGGCGCCTTGCTTTCCCTCTGAGCTCGATAAGTTTCTGATCACCCCGGCCGTACAAGCTAACTCCAATAAGCTTTGATCATTCGAGTCTAAAGAGTCCCATGTTGTTAGGTTGACGATTAGGTGAGATGCCGTGAATGGCTGGTGCCAGCCGGGGTAGTAGTTGTACTTTGCTACCCGGTCAAATCCGAGCTGCTGATCTACGATTGGCAAAGCGAATTCTGTTGCGTCGATCGCACCTTTCTCGAGTGCTTGGAATATTTCTGATCCCGGAAGCATCGTGACGCTTGCTCCGAGTTGTTCAATGACTTTTCCGCCGAGGCCAGCAAAACGTATTTTTAATCCTTTTAAATCTTCTAGAGATTGAATGGGTTTTCTAAACCAACCGGCGGTTTCAGGTCCGGTCATGCCGCAGAAGATTGGATGAATGTTGTGCTTTTTGTATAGGGTTTCGGTTAGGTTTTTCCCATTCCCTTCGAACCACCAGGCGCTATATTCCCAGGGTTCCATTCCAAAAGGAACGGCACCAACTAATGCTGAAGCGGGAATTTTCCCTTGATCGTAACCTAACCANGTATAACCAGCCTCGATCTTTTGNTCGCGAACTGCNTCGGTAATTGAAAAGGGAGGCACGATTTCGTTGGGTTCGAAGATATCTAGNAGGAAAGCTCCTCGACTGGCGTCTTTGATCATTTGTGAAACATAGACGGGATTATCCCCGAGAACCGGCCAGGTCGTTTGAAAAACCACAGGCACTCGCCATCTAACCCTAACCTGACTAGCAGATTGGGTTTCAGATGAGTCTAATGATTGTGACGTGCCGATGTGAACTGGTCGCACTGCCAAACTTGTAATGAATCCCACCGCGAGCGCCATCGCGACTGCGAAGAGNGCGGCTTTATTNGATATTTGTTTGCCGGACATTGCTGTTGCTTANACTCTTGTTTATGTCACTGGNCGAGTTTGAAAGGGGTCTGGGGGCGATGCAACCGTGAATCAAAAAAAAATGCTTATTTTCCTTATTCAGTTTGTGTTCGAAGCTGTTGCGGTTAAACTTCGTCGCGTATTTTTCTAATAATAATAATCCAATGATCTAGGGGGATTACATGTTAATAGGGGTTCCGAAAGAAACCTGGTCTGGCGAATTGAGGACGGCGCTAGTGCCNCAGAATGCCAAGAAGTTTATTGAGCTCGGAATGTCGGTTGTTCTTGAGAGTGANTCGGGTGTTCCCTCGGGTTTTACTGACGCGATGTATGAAGACGTGGGCGTGAAAATCACTCAAGACAAAGCAGAGGTGCATGGCGCTGATATATTGATGCGNGTCCGTCAACCTACCAGTGCCGAACTACAGCTAGTAAAAAAAGAAGCTGTAAGTATCAGTTTTTTAGATCCTTTCAATGAAAAAGAACTNGTCCAGGATATGGCGAAGAGGGAGATCCGAGGCATATCAATGGAAATGGTTCCCNGATCAACTCGCGCTCAAAAAATGGATGCTCTTTCATCTCAAGCTAATCTAGCGGGATACGTGACTGTTATTCAGGCGGCGTTCCATTGTCCAAAAATATTCCCGATGATGATGACGCCCGCGGGTACAATCGCTCCGGGCAGAGTATTTATTATCGGCGCAGGGGTTGCTGGCTTGCAGGCGATAGCAACCGCAAAGAGATTGGGAGCTCGAGTAGAAGCTTTTGATACTCGGCCCGTTGTTGCTGAACAAGTTCAATCTTTGGGAGCTAAATTTCTAGACATTGATTTGGGTGAAGTTGGTCAGACTGAGCAAGGTTATGCGAAGGAGTTAACGGCTGAGCAACTAGAAAAGCAAAGAGAAGGCCAGAAGCAGGTTATCGGTCAATCAGATGTTCTAATTACTACCGCGCAAGTGTTTGGTCGTCCGGCTCCTAGTATTGTAGGTCTTGATATGGTCGAGGCGATGAAGCCCGGAAGTGTAGTTGTGGATATGGCTGTTGAATCTGGTGGTAATGTGGAAGGTTCTAAGCTGGATGAGGTGGTTGAAGTGGGCGGGGTCAAAATAATAGGCCAGGGAAACTTGCCAAGTGAAGTTGCAAGGAATGCCAGCGAGATGTACTCAAATAACCTTTTCAATCTTGTCTCAGAATTCTGGGATGAAGAACAGAAAACCTTGGTACTGGATCCAGAGGACGAGATCATTAAAAGTTGCCTTATCACTCAAGGGGGTGACGTGATCAACGAAACTATAAAAAATTTGTATAACGGGGGCTAACTAATGGAAGCTGTATTACTTGGTCTGGTTTTAATGCTATCGATATTTTTGGGGTTTGAATTAATTTCAAAAGTCCCTGCGACTCTTCACACGCCGCTGATGTCCGGTGCAAATGCAATATCAGGTATCACGATCGTTGGTGCTCTAATTTCGGCTGGGGCGCAGTTGAATGAATACGCGACTATATTAGGTGGCCTAGCGGTGATGTTTGCTGCGATCAATGTTGTCGGTGGGTATTTAGTGACAAACAGGATGTTGAGCATGTTTAAGAAAAAAGAAGATGATCAGCAGGGGGCAAAACAATGAATATAGAGCTGATCAATATTTGGTACGTCATTGCGGCGGCCTTATTTATTTTTGGGCTCAAACAGCTTGGGTCGCCGGCTACGGCTGTAAGAGGAAATATGCTTTCTTCTTTGGGGATGTTGATTGCCGTTGTAGTGACTCTGTTTAACGCTCAGATAATCTCTTTTCAGTGGATCGCAATTGCTGCACTAGGGGGAGCAATTGTTGGAGCGGTAGTCGCCCAAAAGATTGAGATGACATCGATGCCTGAGATGGTGGCTTTATTCAATGGATCGGGAGGCATAGCGAGCTTGTTGGTCGGTTGGGCGGCTTTATACTCGGGACAAACTACTACGTTCACTGACATTACTATTCTTCTGTCGGTTGTAATAGGAGGGATTACTTTCAGCGGGAGTATTCTGGCGTGGGGAAAATTGTCAGAAGTGATGAATTCGGCGGCTATAGTTTTTGGTGCCCAACGGTTTGTTAACGCGCTCATCCTGGTTGCGTTGTTGGCTTGTGCGGTGATGTTTTGCCAAGATCCGTCGGTGGACTCTCCTTACCTGTACGCCGTGATCGGATTGTCCTTGGTTTTTGGAGTGATGGCTGTCCTACCGATTGGAGGAGCGGACATGCCCGTCGTTATTTCGCTCTTAAATAGCTATTCAGGTTTAGCGGCTTGTGCCGCGGGATTTGCGATTAACAACAACATTCTGATCGTAGCGGGTTCGATGGTTGGCGCCGCGGGTATTATCTTAACCAATATTATGTGTAAGGCCATGAACCGTTCGTTAGGTAATGTATTGTTCTCGGGGTTTGGCGCTGTAAAGCAGGCTTCCAAGGTGGAAGGCGAAGTGAAACCTATTAACACTGAAGATGCATTTCTTATATTGGAAGCGGCTCAGTCTGTTAGCTTTGTACCTGGATACGGTATGGCTGTCGCGCAGGCGCAACATGTTGTTAGGGAATTAGGGGAAATGCTAGAGGCAAATGGCGCTGAAGTGACTTATGCGATTCATCCGGTGGCTGGACGGATGCCTGGACACATGAACGTATTGCTTGCGGAAGCAAATGTGCCCTATGACCAGCTCGTCGAAATGGAGGACATCAATCCCCGAATCGATAACGTCGATGTGGCTGTGGTGATTGGTGCAAATGATGTGGTCAATCCTGCTGCAAGAAATGATGAGAATAGCCCGATTTATGGAATGCCGATCATAAACGTCGATCAGGCGAGAACAGTCTTTGTCTTGAAAAGATCAATGGCGTCCGGTTTTTCTGGTGTAGACAATCCCTTGTTTTTTGGCGAAAACACGCGCATGTTGTTTGGTGATGCAAAGGATTCCATTTCTTCGGTAGTGGCAGAGTTTAAAACTTAAAACCTCCGAAGTTTTGGGAGCTTTTTGAGAATGAAAACTTCTGAATTAGACGTAGCCGGGTACCGAGATGGTTTGAAGGGTGTTGA
>PBUF01000027.1 GCA_002727775.1 Gammaproteobacteria bacterium | reverse complement strand
CCCTCCAAGGCGTTTTTTTATTCTGTTCAGAGCGCCTAGGTAATGAACTGCGAGCTGATTTCTGGGCACTCCGCTTGATATTGGTTGCGCGACGTATTCCTCATGTATGTGCTCTACGCGTTCAGATAGAGAGACTTTGACTAACGCAATGGGGGCACGCTGCATTTGGGTAAAGAGAGACTCTGGTATTGCAAGACGGCCGATCGTTCGACTTTCGTCTTCTAAAACCAAGCACTCTTTATCATGTTTGAGGATTTCAAGGGCAAGATGATTTTCAAAGGTCACTGGTGTAGGTTGTTGATCGATNCGGCCACCNAAGGCGGATCCTCGATGNTCTGCTAACTGTTCCAGGTCGATGCTGTTGTNAAGATCNCGGATCACTNNNGTTTTNTTNGATCCTGTTTGTCCCCCGATTAACCATATTGATTTNTTTTGCTCATGAACGGANTCGNTGATCATGCTCAGACANTGTCGCAGAGACTTAAANCCCCCGTCTATCCTNGGNACGTTAACACCGGACTCTNTCAGCCANTCTTGAGCGATCTTCGAACGTAGGCCNCCACGCCAACAAATTAAGTGGGCGGAGGGTTGGTGTTNCAGAAAGCTTCTCCATGAATCAATGCGCTGTTCTTTAAGGTCTNCTGTTANCAGCTGATGTCCGAGATCTATGGCGCGCTGCTGACCATTCTGCTTGAACATTTTCCCGACCGAGTCTCTTTCTATATCGTTTAAGATCGGTAGGTTCTNGCTATTNGGGATTTGACCTTTGGCAAATTCTCTTGGAGCACGTACATCCAGGAAAGGAATTCCATCACTCAATGTTTGGACTTCCTGAGAAAACTGGTTAAGGAGCTTTCTCGGTAACCGTTTTGCCGTCTCTAAATAACTCAAGGTGCTCTCTAAGGATATCGATTACGTCGATTCGATCTCTATTTGCCACGTCTATGGCTTGTTCTTGCAAGGTGAGCGCTTTTTCGAAGTCACCGCTGGCAGCGTACGTTGCAGCCCAGGTGTCTAGATACTCTGGTTGGCTTCTCGCCCGGGCGCTTGAGTTCATTAATCGATCCATTATTTTTTTTGCATATTTAGGGCGCTTNAGCCCCTTAATGTNAGAGACTGTTAAAGTCCAGGCCACCTCATTGACGATATCAGAATCTTCTTCGTCTTGTCGGACTGCCTTTTTGTACCAACGAATAGCGGCATTGTTTGAGGGTTTTACTTCAGTACCTGTGGCATATAGGTTGCCTAGTATAACCATNGCTTCTGCGTTTTCCTTGCTGGCATGTTCTTTTAACCAAGTAACGATGTTGCCGCTTTCCAACTCANTATCGCGCTGGTTGACCAAAAATCTTCCGTACATTATTGCAGCTGCTTCATCACCTAGTGTTGCAGCTTTTTTGAAGTATTGATTAGCTTGCGAGATATTCCTTTGAACTGAATTGGAACCTGAATTGTAGAGTTGTCCTAAGTANAGGAGCGATTCGACGTGGTTGAGAGAAGCTGCCTGATTTAAAAGACTGAGAGCGGCCTGCTCATTATTTTCACCGTAATGATTTTGAAGATATAAGCTCGCAAGGGTGTACATTGATTCGGTAGAGCCAAGTGCTATCGCCTGCAGATAATTTTCTTGGGCCAATTCAAGCTTTTCTTGGCGCGTCTTATCAGTCTTAGCCAGTCTTGATTGGCTCCAATAGGCCCGACCAAGTAGGGAGTTAGCAAGTAAATTATCTAGACGGGATGCTACATTTAACCAGGAAACTGCGCTGTTAAACTTTCTTTGATTGACCAGGTAAGCACCGATGGCAGCTTGTGCAGCACTATCAGAAGCATTGGCCAGCTCTCTGATCAGCGGCCAGCCTTGAGATTCGTCGTTAATCGATTGGGGCTCTAATGCGGCCAAGACCTCAGACAGGTCAAAGAACCAATATTCTAAGGGTTTTTGTTTTTGTCGACCCAGAACCAACAGCCCCAGTTCGATTTCCTCTGTCGTTCGATAGATCGCTCCCACCGGGCTGAAACCAGACGTTCTGATGAACGTTTTTGCATCGTTGATAGTCATGATGGGGTGGGCGTTATCCCTTTCTCCGCTAGTTTCCTTACTCATGATTCCTTGAATTCGATCAAGCATGTCTTTATGCAATTTTTTTGCGTCAGGGGAGTCTAGATGATCGTAAAAAATTGACATCGCGTAATGCCCGGTTTGGCTGCCGGAATATAAGTCCAGAATAGCCGAGCCGATCGAACCGAGCTTCAAGGGTTGGTCATCCGCCAGTTGCAGTGCTTGCCGTTCAAGTTCCAAAAGACGAAGGTAGGCTTTTTTGTTGTTCTCGGAGTTTAAAAATTGCTCTTTTTCCAGCTCTAGGTTTTCGGAGAAGCTAGATGAGCTTGATTTTCGTTCGGCAGTTTGTGCTGCAGACATCAGAAATATTGCGAGCACTGCTAAGCTTAGTAAGGCGCTTTTCATGAATGCTTTATATCATCCTGAAAGAGCAGAAGAAATGGTTCTCGCAAGCATTATTTGCCAGTGCGGCTGACTAGTGTCAACATACGAAAACANAGGATTGTCGAGGATGTCNAATGAGCCTGCTGGATAAGTTAAAAAAGCCTAGTTTAGGGCAGTCGCTGCCGGGAAGAGAGGAACAGATGCCCGTACCGCCTGGTCATTTTGTTCATGGTAGGCCGCTGCAGGCTCCCTTTCCTGAAGGTATGAAGGTCATTCAGTTTGGAATGGGGTGCTTTTGGGGGGCAGAGCGGAAATTTTGGGAGATGAGTGGTGTTTTTTCTACTGCCGTTGGCTACTCGGGTGGTGTTACCCCAAACCCTTCTTACGAAGAGGTATGCAGTGGATATACCGGACATACCGAGACTGTGTTAGTGATTTATGATGAAAGCGCGGTGTCTACATTGTCCTTGCTCAAAGGTTTCTGGGAAGGGCATGATCCTACTCAGGGAATGCGGCAAGGGAATGACATTGGCACACAATATCGATCATCAATTTATGCTTATGATGACGAACAACTCCAACTCGCACTGAAGACCAGGGATGTTTATCAGAAGACCTTGAATGAAAAAGGCTTTGGGGATATCACAACAGAAATCCTCGAAACGGGAGAGTTTTTCTATGCTGAGCATTATCACCAGCAATATTTAGCGAAAGTACCCAATGGCTATTGTGGNCTTGGCGGTACCGGCATTGGTTGTAATGTGGAGTCCTTAGCCGAGTTAGAATTGGCGTAATCGGTCCTTCAGCTAGATACCGTTCTTGATGTGCCGCACCGTTGGCATTTCTGAATGCTGATTAATTTGCCACTCTTCACGTCGAATTGTTTTTTTTGGTCGTAAATCCATTTGTGAAAACCGCTACGGCAGAGGGTTTTTGCTTTTGCTCGATTTTTAAGTTTTTGTTTCTTGAAGCTCTTTAGGTTAGTGGTTTTTGACATAAGTTCTTTTCTATCGAGCTTGCAGGTTTTTCATATTTGAGAATAATTCGCGTCTNGGTGCAAGACTCGTGTTTCTGGATGGATTGAATTTGAGTGGAAGAGAAATTGTCTAAACTTGGGGTCGGTGTNGACTTTGGTACAACCAATTCTGTGGCGGCCTTTTTTGATGGCAACGAGCTAGCGCTGGTTGATCTTGAGAATGCGGGCGCTGTAATGCCCTCAGCCACCTATATTGATCAGGCTCTGCAGACTAAGACAGGAAAAAACGCCATCGATCAATATATCGCTGATAATACAGGGCGCACGGTTGAGTTGGTCCCTGAGGTTATAGGCGAAACGTCTAAATTTAGCGAGAATGATAGTACGGAGGAGCCCTCCGAAGTCGATACGGTGACGGAGCAAATATATGGAGCGCCCATAACAGACAGTGGTCTCCAGGGTCGTTTGTTCAGAGGAACTAAACGATTGTTGGGTGATGAGCGGGTGCGACGACTTATGGTGTTTGATCAACCCTTCCGGTTGGTTGCGCTGATCACCCCAATACTATTGAGAATCAGGAAGGCCATTGAAAAGCAAGTCGGGCCAATAGAACTGGTGCACATAGGACATCCCGTGAACTTCGAAGGTAAGGAAAAGTTAAGNAACAAGCTCGCACTTGATCGNTTGGGAGAGGCCTACAAGTACGCGGGGATATCTAAGCAGGAGTTTTATCCTGAACCTGTGGCGGCGGCCGTTAGTTTCCTTCATCGGCATCCAGAGGTTTCCGGAGAAAATTTGCTTACCCTAGATTTTGGCGGCGGAACGTTGGACTTTTGTGTTCTAGAAAGAAATCGAGAGCAATTTAACGTTCTATCTACGCACGGGATTGGGATGGGTGGAGATCACATAGATCAACTACTTTTCCGAGAACTGTTATTTCCATTGATGGGGAAGGGCGAGATCTGGAAACGTAAGGGATTTGATCGAGAGATAGAGACGAAATTTCCCTTCGAGGAATTTGAAGACCTGTTACTGAATTGGGCGATCACGTATACGTTGAATCAGAACAAATACACTACACCTGTGATTGAATGCATAGAACAAAATGGCCCTGGGAGAAGGAAGTTTGAACGGCTAAGAGAGGTCATCAAACACAATCTTAGTTATCTATTGTTCTCTGCGATAAAGGATTTTAAGGCAGAGTTATCGAATCAACAAAGTGCGCAATTGGACATACCTGAAATCGATGTGAATTTAACGATGAGCAGACAAGAGTTTGAGGATCTAATAAGNGAGCCTCTTACTCGCGTCGAGGAGGCNCTTGANNANACGATTGCTNNAGCGGGTTTAANTGCAAGNCAAGTGGACATCGTTTTGGGGACAGGCGGCTCGAGCTTGATTCCTGCGGTGAGGACTTTACTTGAATCTCGATTCCCGAATAGAGTGGTNGAGCATGACCCATTCACCAGCGTCGCTGCAGGTTTGGCAATAGCAAATTACTACGGCTACTCCCTGCAATAGAGCGCTTAGGTTCNNACGAGATTTTTTCACACATGTTTTGTTGATTGTCGAGTTAGAATTTCGTCCAGTTTCTTTTTGTTTTCCTTATAGGGGTCATCGCGCAGGTTGAGGTATTCCTTTAAGGGCATTTCCCGAAATTTCTGAGACATATCGCGAGCATAATCTGATTCGCTAACCCTGTGGTACGCATATTGTGCTTGNCCATCCAAAGCCGTCTTNATNCCTTGGATTTCGTAAGCCTTTTTAGTTGCNCGCTTGTATTGGGTTGCCATTTGCCAGTTCATTAGCCCNATGCGNTCCGCAAAAGTNTCAGTGAACTCATCAATGTCATTCTGATCGATGCAATAATTGGCCATTCCTAAACGGTAAGCTTCCTCGCCTGTAATGTTATCTCCGGTGACCGCGAGCTCGAGGGCTTTTCGCATGGGCAGGCTCCAGGGAAACCACAGCATATCAACGCCCATGGAACGCATNGGAGGATATCCTATTTCGCAGTCAGGAGTAGTAACCAGCAGATCACACATCGAGGCAAGTTCCGATCCGCCTGCCAGAGCATAGCCATGGATTTGTGCGATCACAATTTTTGACAGGTCCCAAATCTGAAACCATTGCTGAACCACGTACCGGGCCCAATGAGTCACGCCACTGGTATCCACATATTGATTTCCTAGATCAGGNTCGTCTGATCCCATCCCAGACAGATCATAACCTGCTGTGAAGCATCTGCCGGCCCCCTTTATGATGATAACGTTTATTTCATTATCGAGTTCCGTGTGCTTCAGGGCATGAAATAGTTCCGCGCGGAGTTGATGGCTCATCGCGTTCATTTTGTCTGGGCGATTTAGAGTAATGCTTGCGACGTGGGTCTCGTGGTTTGTTTCATAAATGATTTGGGAATACTTCAGTTTTTTTCGGTACCAACTAGCAGATCGTATCTCCAGTTCCTCCAGCACCTCGTCTTGTTGTGTTTGCTCGGCCATTTTTCCCCCAAAAAATTCAAACGGGTAATATAGCAGGAAAGTGAGAGTTCATCAGGTTATGCGGTGAAGGAAAGTAACTCGTGCTTTGAAGTTTTTCTGCGAAGCTGGATAATTTGAGAGGGTGGTCCTATTGAGGGAATTGTTTATGGTTTGGACGGTCTGGTCGGCTAGAAACTAAATGGAAGAATTTTTTCGATATGTAGAAGTCAACGACTGGTTGATTCCTTTGGCTGTCTTTTTTTCCCTAAGTTTCTGCTTAGTGTTAGAAATGATTACCCCGTTATTTGCACATAATTACTCCAAGTTTCGCCACCTGTGTGTGAATTCATTGTTCCTGATCACGACGGTGTGTATTTCAGCACCGATAATCGTTTTACACAGTGCAGTTTTTGTATGGCAGGTAGAAGCGCAAATTGGCCTTTTTTATCTAGTTGGTCTTCCTGGCTGGGCTCAACTGATTTTTGGGATCTTACTCCTAGACTTGATAGCGCAATACGGGGTTCACTTTCTCTTGCATAGGGTTAAGTGGATGTGGCGGTTACATATGGTTCATCATTCGGATACCCATGTCGATGCGACTACAGGATTTCGTCATCACCCTGGCGATGTCGTATTTCGTAATCTCGCGACTTTGTTTGCCGTTATGTTGTTCGGGATACCTTTAGCCTGTTATTTGACCTATCGTTTAATTACTATTTTTTTCGCCTACCTAACGCATTCAAATATTCAATTACCGGATCAATTGGAGCAGAAACTCAGCTATCTCTTTATCACCCCTAATTTACATAAGTTTCATCATCACCATGAGCGGCCTTGGACCGACAGTAACTATGGAAATATTTTTTCTGTTTGGGATCGGCTGTTTGGAACTCTGGTTCAAGGTAATCTTGAGAATATACGCTATGGGGTAGACGTNTTACCTGATNAGCGTGATGAAGATTTGGCATATCAGTTNATCCTGCCATTTGACCGCTCTATCAAACTTGAAGACGAGCGCTCTCTCGCGGCTAAATAGCATAACTGAAGATAGGTAGAGAGGATTGGTCAATGGCGGAACATCGATTTATTAAAACTATAAAGACCTACTATCAGGGATGTAATTCTCGAGATTTTGACCTGATGGTTTCCACTTTTGCAGATGATGTTGTGCATTATTTCGTTGATCACTCTCCCGTTATTGGAGCTGAAGCTCTGGCTAATTATTGGTGCAAGGTAGGCCCGATTACTCAGGCAACTTGGGTTGTTGATCATTCCATTGTTCAAGAGCCAGAGGCAGTGATTGAATGGAGCATGCCTTGGACTCCCCCAAGTACCGGTAGCCCGGAAGTGCTAAGAGGTACAGAGTGGTTTGTCTTTGAGGAGGAAAAAATAGCAGAGATACGTTCTTATCATTGTAACTACTATTTGAGCGATCCTGCGAATCGTGCGTTACATGGGTTCAATTACCATGGACGTGGTTATATCACCGAGGACAATAAATCATAATTCTCGTGGTCCAGACCAAGAAGGATCGATGATCTCGAAAAAAGATTTTAGTATTCGATAAGTAAGTCCCCAGACGAAGTGTCCTCCGGATAATCTATAACCATTAAAGATTGTAGGCGTTCCTGCCATCGGCAGCGTCTCCGTATCATGGAGCTTATTGGATAGAAGGTCTTCCACTGGCGCCCACACTACCTCGTCTACCTCGTAGTTTGTTGAAAATTCGACAACGTCGAAAATCTCAAAAACGTGAGGTGCTATTAGCATGTTCAGGGTCCGGCCTCTAGGTTGGGCGCTTTGGTGATCTATCGCTCCGAGATAGTTCCCCCTTGATAGGTCTAATCCAATTTCTTCAAGAGTTTCTCGTTCTGCGGCCTCTCTTAGTCCTAGGTCATCGGGCTCTCTGTGACCGCCAGGAAATGCCATGTGCCCAGACCAGGGGTCTCCCTCTTTCTCTGCTCGTTTTATGAAAAGCATTTCTAGTTGACTATTGATTTCTCGAACAATTATGGCCACCGCTGCTTGACGCGTTGTCTTGTTGGGCTTTGCTTCTTGGTGCTCAAATGAGCCTATGTTGTTTCGGATCGTTTCAACTAACAACGAACGGCTTCCAATTGGGTTAAGATATCATCATACCTGAGTTGAAGAGTTAGTGGTTAACGATGAGTGATCTTGATAAGACTGGGCGAGCTGGAGGACAAGATGGCCGAGCGAACAACTGTTTTGTTTGTGGAATTGATAACCCTATAGGATTAAAGGTTGAGTTCTCGCTTTTAGATGACGTATGTATTGGCTCGTTTACTCCCCAGATGCAGCATGCTGGGTACGATAATCTTACTCATGGCGGGATATTGTTTAGCTTATTAGATGACGTGATGGCGAACTGGGCNTGGCTTCAGGGAAAAAAATGCTTTACCGCAAAAGCCGACATNCGTTATCGACAGGAGCTACCCATAGGCACTGAAGTACTNCTTGAAGGACGCTGTACTAAATTACGGGGTCGTTTGGCACAGATGGAGGGAGTAATCANCAGAAAGGATGACCGGTCAATCGTGGCTGAGTCGACTGGATCTTTTATGATGAGTTCTACTTAGATCCNGGAGNGAACAACTAANAGTTTTGATTNAGCCAGTTGATCATNGCCCGATTCGTNTCTTCTGGTTTCTCCTGCTGAATCCAGTGACCGCAGGGNAAATTCACAGTGGTTGTGTTTGGTGCATGATCAAGAAGATTCTTTCCTTTTGGTACTGAGTCGTAGTCGCCNTAGATCATCAGGGTAGGTTGCTCAATTAAAGGCNTGTAGNTCTCGGTTAATTGCCAATTTCTAGAAAAGTTACGATACCAATTAATGCCTCCTGTGAAGCCAGAGAGTTCAAAGGCCTGAACAAAGACGTCGAGATCTGTTTCTGCCATCATCAACTTACCGGGCATTTTATCTGCTTTTGCCAAAGAGATGAGCGGCATCCCTGCNGGCAATTTTGGTGATTCNTCAAGCCACTGTTCCGTTCGATAGAGATTGGTGAGGAATTTTCTGGGATTTTCTTCAAAGGCGGCGTCGGCAACTCCGGGTTGTCGATTGAAATGCACGATATAAAAATCACCTCCAAGAACGTCTTCCCAGAAACCGACCCACTCCCGTTCACCTCTCTCCATAAATGGAACACTTAAGTTAATAATTCCTGAAACGCGGTTTGGNTGCATTAAAGCAAGATTCCAAACGACGATAGCCCCCCAGTCATGCCCGACGAAGACNGCNTCCTGATAACCAAAGTGGTCGAGGAGGCCTAAAAGATCGCCGGTCAGACACGCGATGTCATATTCTTCGANTTGTTCAGGGATCGATGAATNNCCATACCCCCGTTGATTTGGAACGATCACGTGATAACCCGCTTCGACCAGCGGATCGACTTGGTGTCTCCAGGAGTAAGCATGCTCAGGCCAACCATGACAAAGCACTATGGGAGCGCCTTCTCCCNTGTGAAACACTTCAAGATTGACCCCGTTCGTTTCAATGATTTCNGCCTTTGGAAACATATATANATCCTGTCTAGTCCTGGAAAGGTNNCCNGCCTTACCCAAGTTCATTAAAGGTTTGTTGTCTTGTAAACCAAAGTTACTTTGACAACAATCGAGAATCAAATTGAATAATCGGAATCAGGCTATGAATACAGCAACTGCAATCGACAAAGACAAACTGAACGAATTCATTCGNCAAACAGGCTCGAATGTGACGGCGGGTTTNAATTGCGTCATCTCGGTNTTGGGAGACCGAGTTGGTCTCTTTAAGGGGCTTTCGGAGATCGGTGGCGGCACTAGCCAACAATTAGCTGATTCACTTGGTTTGAATGAGCGGTGGGTCAGGGAATGGTTGCAGCATCAGGCCTGTGTAAACCAAATAGAATATGAAGAAGAAACTCAAAGGTTTTCAATTAGTCCAGAAGCCGCAGCAGTCTTAGTGGATGAGGATAGTCCCGCTTATCTGATGGGTGCTTATCACAGTGCGCTATCCGTCTTTCCTGCAGCCGAGAAATTGGAAGATGCCTTTCGAAGTGGCATCGGCATGACCTACGATGAACATGGTTCTAGCTGNGCCTGTGGTATGGAGAAAATGGGCGCNTACACAAAGAAACANAGATTAGTTCAAGAGATCTTGCCTTTGGTTCCAGGGTTGGTTGAGCGTTTAAGCAAGGGNATTAAAGTGGCTGATGTCGGGTGTGGAGGCGCGCTATCTACTGTGGTCATGGCTCAAGCATTTCCATCGTCCACCTTTGTGGGATATGACACTTCCGAGCATGCTCTGGATTTAGCTAGAAAAAATATCGAAGAGATGGGAGTGCAGAATGTTACCGTAGCCAATCCGAGCGCGCAGCCCTTGCCGAGCGATTCGACTTTGGATTTTGTGACCACTTTCGACGTGGTGCATGACACACCCTACCCAGACCAAATGATACAAGACATATACGGAGCGCTAGCGACTGGCGGGCAATGGTTGTGCGAGGACATTAAAGGATTGAATTCCTTCGAAGAAAACTTAAGGGAGCATCCGATGGCAGCCATGTTATATGGGTTTTCGATTACGATTTGCATGAGCTCGGGTCTCTCAACTGCAGACGGTGCAGGTCTTGGTACTCTGGGTTTTACAGAGGCGTTGGCTGAGAAAATGATGACTAACGCCGGCTTTGCTGAGTTTGCGAACCTAGAGGTGGANACGCCCTTGAATAACTACTACCTGGCTACTAAATAAACAGATGAAATATAAGTGCCAAGAGCAACTTGATTGTCTGAGGTAAAAACGCGAACCTTCTGTTTTTAGATCGTTGGTAACTAGATGTGAGTAATGAAAATCACCGCGGGCCTAGACCTGTTGGTTTTGACACCCAGGCCTTGCATGCCGGGCAGTCTCCTGACCCGNCCACTGGAGCTCGAGCAACCCCTATTTATCAGTCTGCGGCGTTCGTATTTCCGGATTCAGATTTTGCGGCGGGATTGTTCAATATTGAAAGGGCAGGCCACGTATATTCTCGTTTGTCCAATCCGACGAATGCGGTTCTCGAGGAGAGAATGGCNGCTCTCGACCATGGCGTGGGCTCCATCGTAACAGCCAGTGGNCAAGCGGCGATGCATTTGGCAGTAACGACCTTGCTGGGGGCTGGCGATCATATTGTATCTTCCCGTTCTCTGTATGGCGGCACACATAATCTTCTCGAATATACGCTTTCGCGTTTTGGAATCGAGACTACTTTTGTCGATCCGAGGGATACCTCGGCATGGAAAAATGCAATCAAGGATAATACGAAATTGGTNTTTGGAGAGGTGCTGGGTAATCCCGGACTGGAGATCTTAAACATACCTGAGCTTGCTGGATTAGCCCACTCTCACGACATTCCTTTGTTGGTTGATGCAACCTTCGTGACCCCTTATCTGTGCCGTCCTATAGACCTCGGCGCAGATCTTGTTATGCACTCGGCCACTAAGTTTCTCAGCGGGCACGGTGTGGTGATAGGCGGCGTTGTTGTCGACGGTGGCACATTCGACTGGGAGTCAAGTGGCAAGTTTCCCACCATGACCGAGCCTTACGTTGGATTTCACGATTTGGTGTTTGCTGAAGAATTTGGCCCACAGGCCTTCATCATGAGGGCGAGAAAAGAAGGGATCAGAGATTTCGGTGCTTGTATGGCTCCAATGACGGCCTTCCAGATATTGCAAGGTTTGGAAACTCTGCCCTTACGAATGGCCAAGCACGTGAGTAACACAAATAGCATAGTCCAATTTTTGAAAGAGCATCCCATGGTAGAGTCGATCAACTATCCGGGTCTCGAAAGCCATCCAGATCACGAACTTGCTAAGTCTCTTTTGCCGAAGGGCGTAGGGGCTGTGTTTAGTTTTGAGCTTAAAGGAGGCAGAGAGGCAGGGCGAACGTTCATAGAGAAGCTGGAGCTCTTTTCACACTTGGCAAACGTGGGTGATGCCAAGTCACTGGTTATACATCCGGCGAGTACGACGCATCACAGAATGGATGAGAAGAGTTTGCTTGAGTCAGGGATTGGCCCCGGGTTGATTCGGCTAAGTGTAGGTTTGGAAGACGTCCAGGATTTGATCGATGACTTGAAGGTGGGTCTTAGAGCCGTTGAGAAAATGGTGGGTAAGAAGTCATGAGATTCGAAATCAAAAATAAAACTGCCTATTACGGCAGCGGTAGCGGTACCTCCGAGGACGGCCAGCCTATAGTCTTTATTCACGGTGCGGGTTTTGACCACACGGTTTGGGTATTACCAGCCCGTTACTTTGCTAGAAAAGGATTCCGTGTAGTCGCTTTAGACTTGCCCGGTCATGGAAGAAGTGAGGGTCCAGCTCTAACCTCGGTTGAAGCGATGTCGGATTGGATCGTTGAGGTATCTGAAACTCTAGCGCTCCAAGACTTAGTAGTTGTGGGTCATAGTATGGGCTCTCTTGTTGCTTATTGTTTGGCTGCCCAGAAGCCTGATTTAGTAAATAAAATGGTCTTGCTGGGTACGTCATCTCCTATGCCGGTGACCGACTTGCTGCTAGATGCGGCCAGAGATAATCACCATGCAGCGATAGAGATGGCCAATACCTGGAGTCACAGCGCTGGGGGATCCTTGGGTTCGGCTGAAAATCCGGGTGTGTCTAATTTGAATTCGGATGAGCGTTTATTGGAACGAGCAAAAGCGGGTGTCTATTTTGCCGATTTCAAGGCGTGTAATGATTATGACTCAGCTAGGCTTGGGCCTATCGAGACCCCGTCGCTTGTGTTGATGGGTGATCAAGACAAGATGACGCCAGCGAGAGCAGGTATAGCGGTATCGGAATTATTGCCAGATTGTAAGACACGGATAATTTCAGATTGTGGGCATTCCATGTTGTCAGAAAAACCCAACGAAGTTCTTGACGCGTTATCTGACTTCATTGAGGTGTCCTAATCTTGGACGAGTCAATGTTGATTTTGGTGGGCTTTNTTTTTCTGCTGACACATCTAGGTGTGTCGAGCACGANAGTCAGGGNCCACATCGTNNGTTTGGTGGGAGAAAAGGTATATCTCCTAACATACTCAATGGCCGCATTGGTGTTTCTGTTTTACTTCATATGGATTTATTTGGAGACTCCTCGATACGACTACCTATGGATGCCTAATCCAGACCTGTATTGGCTGGCCAAACTCAGCATGCCCCTTGCGTGTATTTTACTAGTGGGTGGGTTTATGGTCAGAAATCCTTCAAACGTAGGCCAAGATTTGTCGGATGACGACGATGTTTCCAGACTTGTCACGGGAGTCGTGTGTATAACAAGACATCCGGTTCAGTGGGCGATTGTTTTGTGGGGGATCGGTCATGTAATGGCTAACGGAGATATCGCCTCAATAATCTTTTTCTCTATATTCGTCTTGTTAAGCGGTACGGGGTCTATTCTTTTGGACCTTAAAAAATCAAAGCAGTTCGGGCGAAGCTGGCGCCAGTACGAATTATTGACTTCGAATGTGCCTTTTATAGCGTTACTGGAGGGACGCACCGTATTGCGGATTAAAGAACTATATATGCCAGTCGCATTCGGTTTATTGCTTTATTTCATAATGTATTACTTTCATGAAATGTTTACTGGCTCGATTATCGTCTAGACAACAGGTTTATATGTTGATGAACGCTTTTGCGGCATCGGATAGCTCTTGTTGATGCGCGCTAAAAAAATGATCTGCACCATCAATGAGATGTATCGATCCAGGGGCCAATTCTTTAGCTCGGTGAACATCTGCAAACTCATCTTGGCTGCCCAAGATTAGAGACACCTGATCCGTAAGCTTCCTATCTTGAAAATTCATGTGCTTGTTGGGAGGCGCGATGAGTAATGTCCTATCTGGATTAACGACATCAAGCGTTTTCCAAACGATCAAAGATCCAAAGGAGTAGCCTACTGTCCAGATTGGTTGAGACTGAAATTCGGTCCTAACATAGTCAACAACTGAAATTAGGTCATCTTTCTCGCCCTCCCCATTGTCATGAACTCCTTCACTTGAACCGACTCCACGAAAGTTAAATCTCAAGCAGGTGATCCCNGATTCTATAAAGCGATGTGCCACTGTGCTTAAAACCCGATCGTGCATTGATCCGCCATATAACGGATGAGGATGACAGAGCACCGCAATGGCCNCCTTTCCCCCATCGGCGACTTGGTCCAGTTGGCACTCTATTTTTCCCGATGGCCCAGCTATATACATAGTCCTTTCCCTTGTTTGTGAGCGAATCTATTATTCAATGAAATGTGGGAGAGGGCATCTTGATATTTCTCTAAAAATTCGTATTTTTGACTCGGCACATAGGAGCAATAAATGATTGAGGTTAAAAACCTAGTTCGGAAGTACGGCGATTTTACTGCTGTAGACGATGTATCTTTTAGTATTGAAAAGGGAGAGGTTGTAGGACTACTTGGTCACAACGGGGCAGGGAAAACTACCATAATGAAGATGCTCATGGGATTTCTTGAACCCTCTTTTGGAAGTGTCAGTGTAGACGGCTACGATGTTCAGGAGCACTCGATTCAAATTCAAGCTGACATGGGTTACCTTCCCGAAAGTTTGCCCATCTATCCTGAATTGACGGTAGTTGAATACCTGCAATATGCGGCTAGATTGAGGTCTTTGGCAGACAGAGAGTGCGTTCAACGAGCAATCAATCTGACTGGTTTATCGGACAAGGCATTAGATTCTGTATCGACGCTGAGCAGGGGATACAAGCAGAGGGTCGGCGTCGCTCAATCAATTTTGCATGAACCAAAAGTATTGGTTTTGGATGAGCCTACAAATGGCTTGGACCCGACCCAAATTCAACAGATGAGGCAGCTAATAACGAATCTATCTGAAGAGGCTACGGTCATTTTATCCACACACATACTTCAAGAAGTAAATGCCGTTTGTGATCGAGCAATAATATTGAGATCAGGTAGTCTGGCTTTGGATGAGAGTCTTACATCGCTTAAATCGTCTCAATCGATCAAACTTAGAACTTCGGCCGAAGCAAGCGTTCAGGCTGCATTGGCGGGTTTAGAGGGCATCGAAAAATTAGAAAACCCTTCGAGTGGACTATGGATTTTAACGATAAAGGGAGACTCAGAGGCTGCCGCTCCCGGCATCGCTGACGCTTTGATTTCATCAGGTTGTCCTTTGATAGAGCTTGCACATGAGTCTCGCGACCTTGAAACAGTCTTCAGAGAGATTAATGAACAAGAGTTAAATGCAGTGGAGGAGAGATAATGCGTTATCAGATTTTATCTGGGATTGCTTCCAAGGAGCTTAAACTGTTTTTTTCTTCTCCAGTAGGCTACTTGTTTTTAGGAGCTTTCCTATCTATCACGTTGTTTTTGTTTTTCTGGGTAGAATCTTTTTTNGCTAGAAACATNGCTGATGTGCGGCCGATTTTTGAGTGGCTACCAGTTCTTTTGATTTTTTTGTCNGCAGCTCTGACGATGAGAATGTGGAGCGAAGAGAGGCGAACAGGAACGCTCGAGTTTGTATCAACTCTGCCTATTTCTACATGGGAAATGGTGGTTGGTAAATTCTTAGCATGCTTTAGCTTATTGGCAATGTCGCTTTCTCTTACAATATGGTTACCGCTAAGTGTTTCTTTGGTTGCCGACTTGGATTGGGGCCCCGTGTTTGCCGGGTATTTGGCTGCGTTGCTTTTGGGAGCAGCATACTTGTCTATCGGTCTTTTCGTTAGTGCGAGAACAGACAGTCAGATTGTCAGTCTCATTGTTGCCTCTTTGATTGGAGGCTTCTTTTATCTTGTTGGAAGTCCCGGTATCACTCAGCTGTTTGGCGCGCCTGTGAACGATTTTTTAAATAGTCTGGGAAGCGGCTCGCGGTTTGAGTCGATCACCCGTGGAGTAATTGACTTTAGGGATTTGTACTTCTATCTCTCGTTGTCTGCTGTATTTCTGGCAGCCAATGTATACTCCTTGGAGAGAGAAAACTGGGCGTCTGAAGGAGACTCGAAATCTCACTTCAAGTGGCGAATGGGCACCGGCTTGCTCGTGTTGAATTTGTTGTTGGCTAATTTCTGGTTAAGTGCCATCAACGCGCTGCGTATTGATTTTACCG
Source organism: Gammaproteobacteria bacterium (assembly GCA_002727775.1). GTDB lineage: Bacteria > Pseudomonadota > Gammaproteobacteria > Pseudomonadales > Azotimanducaceae > UBA4421. The sequence goes on along the minus strand of PBUF01000027.1, from coordinate 4,483 downwards.
AAGGGAATATCTATTCCATTTCAGAGCCAACCGAAAATTACCTGGAACGGCTCGATGAGCCATTGCTCATCAGGGGATATTTTAGTGCGAAGACACACCCTTTGCTGGCGCCTCTAGTGCCAAGGATGAAAGACCTATTAAAAGAGTATGAAGTTGCAGGTGCAGGCAAGGTTAGAGTTGAATTGGTGGATCCTGTTGAAGACCCAGAGATTGAGAATGAGGCGAATACAAAATATGGGATCAGAGCAGTTCCTTTTCAGACAGCGGATCGTTATCAATCGAGTCTGGTTAATTCCTATTTTGATGTACTGATCCAATATGGTGATGAGTACGAGGTACTGAGTTTTCGGGATCTCATCGAGTTCAAGGTTCTGGGTGAATCTGATTTGGATGTCCAATTGAAGAATCCTGAATTTGATGTCACTCGAAGTATCAAGAAGGTCCTCTTTGGGTTTCAGGGAGGTTCTTCCGTCTTCTCCAGCATTAGCGACCCAGTGACCTTTATGGGCTATGTTTCGTCAGCTGAGTCACTACCGGAAAGTTTAATCGAGTTTGGGGATGTATTAGACGAAGTTTTAACTGAACTCGCTGCAGAATCTGATGGTAAGTTCCAATATAAAATTATTGATCCTGAAGCGGGTCAGGGCGAAATAGCGGAGCAGATAGCCGAGCAATTTGGTTTCCAGCCCATGGTAACTTCATTCTTAGATGAGTCTGGTTTTTACTATTATCTGACACTTCAATCCGAAGGCACGGTCGTCCAAATACCGATACCCGAGAGCCTATCGAAAGATGGCATGAAAAGGGAAGTTGAAAATGGTCTTAAGAGATTCGCAAGCGGTTTGCTAAAGTCAGTAGTTATTGCCGCACCTCAAGCACCTCCGCCCTATATGCAGCAACAGGGGATGCCACCGCCGAATCAGTACAGTCAATTAAGAGGCCTGCTGACTAATGACTTCGATGTCCAAATGAATGATTTGAGTAGCGGAAAGGTGCCGTCTGGAACAGATTTACTGATCGTGGTAGAGCCGTCTTCCTATACTCAGGAACAGGTCTTCGCGATGGACCAATATTTAATGCAAGGAGGAACGATCGTTTTATCCACCGGCGCGTTTAAAGCACAGCTAAGCCAGAATTCCTTATCCGCTGTCGCAGCTGATAGTGGATTAATGCCTTGGCTCAATCACCTTGGAATAGTCATAGACCAAACGCTGGTAATGGATCCTCAAAACGCGTCGTTTCCTGTTCCAGTATCCAGAAATGTCGGGGGGTTTACATTCCAAGATCTGGTGATGCTCGATTACCCCTATTTTGTCGATGTTAGAGGGTCTGGACTGAATGATGAGCGAGCTATTACCGCCGGAATTCCTCAAGTCACGCTTTCTTGGGCCTCGCCGATCGATGTCGAGGCTTCAGACGGTACCGATTTGTTCACGTTACTAGAATCTAGCCCAGGTAGCTGGTTATCCGATGATACGAACGTCATGCCCCGCATTAGCGAATCGGGAGAACCGGCGTTCGAGCCCAGTGGTCCTTTGGCGGCTCACAAGTTAGGTGTTTTAGTCACCGGAGGATTTCAAAGTTTCTTCGCAGGTCAAGAGTCACCCTTGCTCTCGAGAAAATCTGATGTAGAGGATCAACAGAGCGACAGTGGCGAGTCGACAGACGATGAAACGACAGAAGTTATTGCGAGTGTCATTGAAAAATCACCAGAGTCTTCAAGATTGCTGATTTTTAGTTCAAACGATTTTTTGTCAGATCAAACTTTGCAGATGGTGGGCTCGTCTGAGGGTACTTTGTATTTAAATTCACCTCAGATGATTGTCAATTTTGTTGATTGGGCCCTGGAAGATNAAAGTCTCACCAGTATACGNGCAAGGGGTAATTTCAATCGAACGTTGGATTTTCAGGATGAAACTGCCCAGCAAATTTTTGAGTATTTGAACTACTTTTTGGCCATTTTAAGTGTGCTAGCGATTGCCTGGATATATCGTATGAANGCGAACCGAGANCGNNTAGCCCAAGCTTCNTGGCTGAGTGCGGAGGGNCAAGTATAATGAATACTAAGATTGAATGGTTGCTTGGGCTGGTTCTGCTGCAGTTGCTACTGGTCGTCCTGGTGTTATTTTCGGACTCTTTTCAGGAGGAAGAGAACCCTCGGTTTTCGACCCTAGATGAAAGTTTGGTGGCGTTTTTTGAGATCGCGGACCAGGATAGTTCAGTTAAGATTGAGAGAGGCGACACTCAGTGGCAAGTCGATGGTTATCCCGCTGATGCGGATAAGATTAACTCTACCCTGAAGAAGATTTCCGAATTAAACGCGCAGTGGCCCATTGCTGACACCGTTACCAGTGCTGGACGATTTGAGGTTGGGGAAGACTCGTTTCAAAGGAAATTATCCTTTTATGACCAAGAGAANTCCCTTTTAGAAGAATTTTATTTGGGTACCTCGCCNAGCTACCAACGCGTCCATGCNAGACANGCGGNTAGCTCATCAATCTATAGCGTTAAGTTATCTAACTATGAATTTGGTCTGAAAAGAGACGACTGGCTGGATAAGACTCTTGCGAGTGTCTCAGGAGACATCAGCAGGATCCACATCACGAGCTCCCGAGATGGGTTTGCAATCGATAAGACGATCACTCAAGACGATGGTGTGTGGAAAATCCAGGGTGAACTGGCTGATCAGGCAGCANCGAAAATTTATGTTGAGCGGTTNAACAATCTGCGAGTTTTGGGAATAGCCGACGAATCGGGGGAAAAAGTCGCCGATCTAGAGTTAACAGTGGATGGTAAGAAGGAGCTAATCAGCCTTTTTGGAATTGAAGACGAAGAGGGAGTAATTGAAGATTACTTTNTTGAGTCTAACGCTGTTCCCGGAATTTTCAGGCTTGCAACCTATGTTGCCGAGCAGATTTTACTCACAGATACAGACCTGCTTCCCTCGGACCCCGAAGGGGAACCGACAGAATGANGGAGGTTTTCTCAGGTTTGTTAGTGTGTCAATTAGCTTCTGTTGCCGAACGAGGGGTGGTAGGTGATTGAGCTTTTTACNTGGCCGACTCCCAATGGACGNAAAGCGTCGATTGCTCTGGAGGAGTTTGAATTAGACTACGAGGNGCGAGCGGTTGATATTACCAANGACGAGCAATTNGCTCCGTCATTTCTCAATATTAGCCCTAATAACAAGATACCCGCTTTGGTAGATCACGAATCTGGAAGGACTTTAATGGAGTCCGGAGCCATCCTTATTTATNTAGCTGATCGATGCGAGCGATTCTGGGGTGAAGATCGTTATCAGACCATCGAGTGGCTTATGTTGCAGATGGGTGGNGTTGGTCCGATGCTGGGTCAAGCGCATCACTTTTTGAANTANAACAAGGGCAAAGCGCCCTATGCCGAAAAACGNTATCGAGATGAAGCCAATCGACTTTACTCGGTGCTTGATCGACGACTTGAATCTCGAGAGTTTTTATCTGGGAGCTATTCGATCGCGGATATGGCGACGTGGCCTTGGATTTCGAGGTATGAGTGGCAGGAAATTGATTTNGGGNNNTANCCTAATCTAAAGCGGTGGTACTTGAAGATTGCTGATCGACCTGCCGTTCAAAAGGGTTATCAAGTGCCCATGTTCGTCAACGAGATTCCCATACCTGATTAATTCGAAAGGCGTTGCCTGAGTTTATTGACCAGCTTTGCCAGATTTTCTTCTTCGTAGGNTTTTGCTTCACCCGCANTCCAAACCGGCTGAGGCCANGCGCTGTCATCNTGTNTTCTGGCTATCACGTGAATGTGCAACTGNGGCACTAGATTGCCAAGTGCCGCTACATTCATTTTGTCTGCAGAGGTCAGTTCCTGAAGCGCTGCCGAGCAAAAATTCATTTCTTTGTGAACAATTGTTTGCTTCTTGTCAGGTATGTCGTGGAGTTCTTTCAGTCCTGCTATCTCTGGAATTAGGATTAACCAGGGAAACCTTGCGTCATGATTGAGTCTAACCTGGCTTACGTTAAGCTTGGTGACAAAGGTGCTGTCCTCAAGTAATCGAAAATTAATATTGAACTCGCTCACTTTCGCTATCTTAGTGATAAGGTTTGTCGCCGGCGACCGTGGTCCGATGCAGCACTCTAAGATGGCCATCGTAGCCTCCCTGAGCACAATGTTGAACTGAGCGGTTGTCCCACATAGTGAGCATGTTTGCTTTCCACTTGTGCTTGTAAATGAATCTCTCATCTAACAGGTGTTCAAACAAATGGTCGAGCAGGGATTGGCTGTCGCTATCAGACAGGCCTTTGACACTAAGAGTGTAGACAAGGTTGATCCATAGGACTTTTTCACTTGATTCAGGATGAGTTCTCACCATCGGGTGTTCCTGGGTCTGTAGAGCACTGTCGTTGGGTAGGATAGTCATGCTCCGCTCTGGCCCCCTGGATTTCAAGTAGCCTTCGTGACTGTATGGTCTTCTAGCGCTGTGAATAGTGATGAG
>PBUF01000026.1 GCA_002727775.1 Gammaproteobacteria bacterium | reverse complement strand
CATCGAGGGGCCGGCTGTTCCTTTTCCAATAGCCAGGATCGCCACGGCAAGGGATGGCTCCTGCAAGCGTCCCTTCCGCACCTTTCTCAACTGTTGCTGACGAAGGTATGTAACGAAGCGTTAACCCACACCGTCGACGATCGGAAGTGTTTGGCTCCGAACCATGCACCAGGGTGCTGGTGTGCAGCGAAATCTCCCCAGCACGAAGCACATCATCCACAGGCTCGCCAAATCGTTCGGCATCAGGGATTTCCTGCTGCAGGGCAACATCCCCCTCAGCGTGGTGCCAGTCCACCTTACCCAGTCGATGACTTCCCGGGATGAACCGCATCGGTCCCATGTCTGCCGTCACGTCATCAATTGCGAGCCACGCCGTAACCGTGTCTGTGGGTCTTACTGGCCAGTATGTCGCATCCTGATGCCATGGCACCCGTCGCTCATCGCCGGGTATCTTGCAAAAATAATGCGTCGTCCAGCAGACGAAATCAGGTCCGAGCAAGTCCTCAACATAATCCAGAATCCTGGGATGCATGGCGAGGTCCCAGATTCCCTTACATCGATTCTGGTATCCCATGATGGCGTAGGCATTGCGTCCATCGTCCATCGACATCATCGTTGATAGCAGCTGGTCAAAATAGCGCCGAGACTCCAGCGTCTCCTCGTCACTGAGGGCCGGTAGCGGAGCGAGGAATCCGTCACGATTAAAGTTAGTGATCTGCGCAGAAGTGAGTGTCCGCGCGTTGGTAGGATCAGACTCGTTAAAACTAATCATATGTGTTCAAACACGAGGATGTTGAGAGATTAGTGCTAATTTAATCATCTTCACAGGCTATGGGCTCCTGGCACTAAAAATAGCAGAGCCTTGGATCTTTGTAATCTTTAGGCGTCCACTTTCAGGAATGAGTCTCCTTTCGAAAGTTTTCTTTCGATGGCTTTCGACTTATCGAAATTATGGTGATTCAGAATTATCGCACCGTCAATCCAATCTCAGAATAAGCCTTACTGCTGAGATCGTCTCTTTTTCCAGGCGCTTTCGATGAGGTCTATTTGAGCGATCCTAAGCTCGGAACGCGGACCTGTGTTAATGCCCAATTCAACGTAAGCCTCGTTATCAGAAGTGTATGGGCTCCACTCCGGAAGACTAGGACCATTGGGGTTACCTGTTTTGGCAAACTGCGTCCAAATGGTCGACATCATCTCGGAAAACTGCTGATCTGCCTCNGTCGGTTTAGCTCCAAACAGGGTTAGATTACCGAACACATACCCTAATTCAGCAGCATGAAAAGAGCCAAGCTGTTCACTATTCTCTACCGGGGGCACCCAGGTGAACCAATAGAGATAAGCATCACTGCTCACGTTCTCCATACTTCGGGCCCAGGCACGCATAGGATAGGTAAAATCCTCATCCGTAAAAAGCTGCGCCCAAGAATCCTCTGCCTGTTCATCGGTCGCACTCGGATATTCTCTCGCAATCTCATCTTTATCCATTTCAGACAAACTGGTCGACGCAACGTAATTCTGGAATCCTTCTACTCCCTCGCCAAATAACGGATAAAAAAATGGCATGAATGCAGTNCCTTCATCAGAATTTGAACCGATCATCACCGGCACATCNGCTTGGAGCCCTTTTCCAAATATGGTCGCAACCTCCTCGGGAATCACCTCGCCGTCAACGATTGCCAGGTGATTGTAATCACTAAAAATAGGATCACTGTTGAAAGCCGTCATCAATTCTTCTTGAGAGTGACCTCGCATTTCTTCTAGACTNATATCTTCCCCCTCTTCGTTAAGCGCTCTTCCGAATTTCTCTCCAATCGCCTCACTGTGCATCGGTGAATAACTTCTGACTTGGTCCCGATATGTCATGGGCTGGAAAGCACCACCGCTCTGTCCTATAACCTTGTGAAAAAGCCCTTTAGCTAACGGGCTTGCTTGTAATAATGACATGCTCAACGAACCCGCGGACTCGCCAAATATGGTGACGTTATCGGGATCACCTCCAAATCGTTCGATGTTGTCCCTTACCCACTTCAGCGATGCGATTTGATCACGCAGCCCTTGATTACCAGAAACCTTATTCGGATTTTCATCAGTGAGCTCCGGGTGCGCAAAAAACCCAAAACGCCCTAACCGATAATTGACCGTGACTAACACAACGCCTTTTGATGTTAATAAATCTCCGGGGTAGGTAGACCCCTGACCTATTACTAAGCCGCCTCCATGTATCCAAACCATAACAGGTAATTGATCTTCTTCATTTTTCGCTCGAGTCCATACGTTGAGGAGCAGACAATCTTCATCCATCTCGATATCAGTTTCGCCATAAAAATCTCCACCCAAACCTTCAGGCTGCATACAGGCTGGTCCCGCCTCTTTGGCAAGCAAGACCCCCTCCCATGGAATGACAGATGCCGGAGGCGCCCATCGTAATTCTCCGACAGGCGGTGCCGCATAGGGAACCGACATGAAAGTTCTCAATCCTGTTTCAGTAATCTTTCCTTCAATGAGACCACCACTTACCGAGATCGTCGATTGAATCGGGGTTAAGGTTTCTTGTCCTCGTCTTTCGACGCAGCCTAACGCTGCTAGAGTAAAAACAATAAATAATCCGGTTATTGTTCTGGTCATATTTCCCCCTAATTCTTTATTTCATACTACTTGAAAATTGTCGGGAATATCGTCAAGTTAAATCGATAAGTACTAGGGAGAATCCAATGAGCACAAACCAGAACCACCTGGAATTTGACGCTGCTGGAAAGAGTCGACCTTAGGAAACCGACCATCGAGCAATATCAGGATAGGTGTTGTGTCGGCTAACAANCAATCCTAAGGTGTATGAATCAGCGGAATCTGGTGACTATTAGCTCTAATCTGAAGCTCGTGATTTGCAGAAGGGCTGCGCGACTCAACTCTATACTGAGCTCCATAGAAATCCAGCGCCGCAGTTAACTTGCGGGTGAACAGACTGCTCGCTCCCCCATAAACTACTTATTCGCCTGTTTGGCCAGGCCTCTTGTTCAAATGGCTCTCCCTTTTACGCGATATCTCGAATCCATTTTATAGCCTGCCTCTACAGGATAAGGCATTAGAAGATAGCCCATAAATAACAGAACTTTCCAGGAAAAAACAAAGCAGTTAAGGCCGNACAATCAAGCTTTAGAGCGAGCGAGCCACCTCGCCCGCTCAGCCCTAAGTTTGTCGATCTTACCAGGCCGCATTGTACATAGTCTCAAATCCTGCTTGGTCTACCGGGCGAGGGTTCGTCATATTGACTGGATCAGCCATCGCGTCTTCAAGAAGCACGCTAAGTAAATCACCTTCCCCACCTAAATCAGTAATCGAGCGATCAATACCTATATCACTACGCAATTGAACCACTGCGTCGATAGCGCCTGCGCCAGTTGCTGGACCTGAAGGCGCAAGGATCCTTGCGACTTCAGCATATTTTTCTTCGCGAACAGACATGTTGTACTCCATCACGTGAGGCAGCATTGTCGCGAGGGTCTGTCCATGTGCAGCGTTGAGCCTAGCTGAAATCGCGTGCCCAGTACCGTGCGCAGACCCCAAACCCGTGACGTTAAACGCCTGCGCTGCCATGGCTGATCCAAGCAACATCTGTGAGCGAGCCTCAATGTCTTGACCATCGGCGACAACTTTTCGTAGGTTGCCCGCTACTTTGCCAATGGCCTCAACCGCGATCGCATCGGAATACGCATTTGCCCCCACAGACACAAAAGCCTCGACCGCATGTGTAAGCACATCAAACCCGCAGGTGGCAGTTGGGTAAGTTGGCAGACCAACAGTAAGATCTGGATCGAGAACGGAAAAAGCAGGCGTAATGCTTGGATGCACTACATAGGTCTTCCGACCAAGTCGAGTATTCGTGATCACGCAAGCGCTATTTGTTTCAGATCCTGTACCAGCAGTNGTTGGAACCGCNATAACCGGAGCTGCCGCAGGTGTGGGNACGGAGCCTTGCATTTCTTCAACNGTTCCNGGATTNGAGGCGAGAAGCGCAATCGACTTACCACAGTCCATGGANGATCCNCCACCGATCGGCACTACAACAGCATCGCCAAGCTCTTTAAGCTTCGCGGCGCCAGCTTCAACGTTTAGATCAGTCGGATTGGGTTCAACACCATCGAACACTTCAACAGATAAATTCGCTGCACGAAGCGCTTCCAGAATTGGGTCGAGCACACCACTCGCAGCCAGATTTTTATCGGTCACAATCANCGCCGCATTCTTGCCAAGCGCTTGGATNTGATTATTTAGNTCTTTAGCNGCGCCTCGACTAAAGACNATTGTTGGTAACGGNCGGACNGTAAAATTTTCATTTGAAAGCAATGTGAGAACTCCTACTCAATTTTTATGATATCACCGGNAAATTACACCTCACTCTGGTTGGTATGGCAATGACGAATGATGCAGAACAATCCGCAGTGTACCTCCCTCATCTTTTTTGTAACCCCAGCTTTTATCGAGCGCAGTGATATCTCCACGTTTATCAGTACAAGTCACCCGACCCATCCACATGGCAAGATCATCCTGAATAAAAGTAGCAGCTGTTTCTGAAAAAACAGAGCGCCAACCTTTGATTCCAAACCCGCTGTCACCCGGGTATTCATCACTATGACCCACAAAGTACGCTAGAGCTCCGTCTCGCGTCGTCCGAAAAGTTTGTTCTCCGCCGGCCAGAGTCGGCTTAAATAGAACTGGCCCAAGTTCAAAGCCATACGCCGCATCAAGCGCGCCATTAGCAACGACTCTAGCCGCATCAACGCCTTCTTCCTCAAACGCTTTGGAGATCGCAACTAAAGCATCTCCCCAAATTTGTCTTGCTTCCGCAAGTTCTTTTTCAGTTATCTCCGTCGTCATCTTTTCCCCCAGTTATGGATAAGCTTTTGATCTGGATTTTAATAGAGGTTTTAAATTCTAATGTTTAGCCACTAAACAACAATACAGTCCGATCCAAAGTCCAGAAGGTGGCCAAGCAACCCATGCCCCAGGCAGCTCCTTGATTAAAAAACTTTTGCCATCCTATTCGAGACAAAATCGAAGCAAATAAAGCCAATACCAGTATTACTGCTACCTGCCCTACCTCAATACCCACATTGAACAGCAGAAGCGACAACCATAGATCGTCCTTTGGTAAGCCAATATCGGCTAAAGCGCCGGCAAACCCTAGCCCATGAAGCAACCCAAAAACAAAGGCCATAACCCAAGGCCGCCCTCGTGTAAGACGGGATCGCTTACTTTCTTCTTGAACCAGCTCACGAGCCAAAAAGAAAATAGATAAAGCGATCACTGCCTCCACGGGNCCCTGATCGAGCTTTACCAACTCNAAAACCGATAAAGCCAGAGTAATACTGTGAGATACAGTAAACGCAGTGATGGTTTTGATNAGTGCAATAGGCTCTCGTATAAACAAGAAAAGACCAATCACAAATAATACGTGGTCGATACCAAAAACCAGATGCTCGATACCAATAATAAAGTACGTCAATGAAGAAGGGCTTTCTTCTTTGAGATTAAGNGATGGATTGTCAGGTCTTAATACATAGCTTTCATTATCACCATCCAACTTATCCAGAGACACCAATACATCGGTATGGCTGAATGGAAGGCCGTCAATGTGAATGGACGACTGGCCCAAGTCACAATTTAATTTCCAGTGATAGATCAAGGCAACATTGCCAACTTGTGGAGGAGCAAAATCGTTAACCAGGCACTCATCGGAGAATATTGGATCAAGCTCGACTGTGGTGTTGAGCAATATGGGTTTTTTCCATATCACATGATATTTAGTCTCCCCTTCATTGACCTCGACAAGCTGCAAATGACCCGGCCGAAACTCATGCGAGTGCGTGTACGTGCTAATGAATAATAAAGAGCACCCAACTACGGCCAAGGCCACCATAATTCGCTTTATAGTTAACGTCATTTCAGATAGTCGGGGTAAATCACTTCGTAACGAGCTCTAAGCTCCCGATAGTAATCCTCGTTCGCGTTGGTCCGAACAGCCAGGGCTGCATCTCGGGCCACCCGGTCTGCAACAATCTCAAATTCAGGGATAAAAGAGGCATCAATCTTTTTCAGGGTAACCGTGTGCCACCCATATGCCGACTTAATTGGGCCCTGAGCGATAGGGCGTGCTTCTAACTGAGAAAGTGCGGTAGCAAATTCTTCGCCCAGGAAACCACGAATCTGACTGAGTGAATTTCCAGCATAACTCTTCTGCAACATAAAAGGGTCGCCCTTGGCTCTCGAGACCAGAGCAGCTGCCGCATCCGCTCTCGCGTCCTCGCGATGATCCGTCGAGAAATACCTATGCGAAAAAGAAAAACGTGCAGGAACCCGATAGTCCTCAATATTTTCTGCAAAGTACTCACGGAGAGCCGACTCATCCAAAGGCTGAATAGTCGCAATATCCTCCGTAAGGAAAGTCAGCTTCTGCACTAACCGACGCCGAATAATCGAGTCGTTGATATCAAGACCTAAACGTTGGGACTCCCGAAAATAGATCTCGTCCTTCACGTATCGCTCTACAATTTCTTTGAGATCATCAGTGTCAGGCTCTCGATTTCGTTGCATACGCCAGCTACCGCTTAATCTTTCAACCTCCGCATCGCCAATTTCAACTACTCTGGATATTTCGCTATCTGAGAATAATCCAGAAAGGATAAATATCGCAGTTCCCGCGACGACAAAAGAGGTCACTGGATCACTCAGCCAATTACGCACGATCGCCGCCGAATACATAAAATTCTGGATTTACTAACATTTCTTCAATAGTTCCTTTCTTCATAACATCGATTTTATTTCAGATACNTCTCGAGTAAAAAGACCAAAACTTAGCATTGTCGACCTCTTTCACCAAAAACAATTAAATCTATGCTATTTTCTTGTTCATTGGTTTCAAGTGGGCCTAAAGCTGATCAAATAGAGAGGGGAGAATCATGATCATTAGAAAACTCTTAACGAAAACCTTTTGCTTTGCATTCTTGACGACACTTATCGTTGGGTGCGACGGAAACAAAAATCCGAGCGATCAAGGCGAAGTTTCCTCTGACGAGTCTCAATCCCAATCGACCGACGCTAGATTCGGGGGGGCTCAGTTGGTTATGCCGCCAGACACCATCAACGCTAATCCTGCAAGCAACGCAAATCGAAACGCTTACTTTGGCGATTTACATGTTCACACTAACTATTCTTTCGATGCTTTTGCTTTCGGTACTGTAGCCTCTCCCTACGACGCCTATCGATTCGCAAGAGGAGAAGCGATAAAGCATCCTTCAGGCTTTGATGTCCAACTTAACGCCCCTTTGGACTTCTATGCCGTAACCGATCACGCCATGTTTCTAGGCGCTGTTAAAGCTGCCGCAGATACCAGCACAGTATTTTCAAGGCAGGACCATGTACAAGGCCTGCACAATTTAAATGCTCCGGAAAATCAAAACTTCGAGAGCTTGCCTCAACGAGTAACGGCATTTAGTACTTTTCTGCCTGATACGTTAGCTAAAGTCGCCGATGGCAGCATCGACCCCGACTTAGTCAACCAAATCGCTAAAGATGCGTGGACAGATACTATACGTGCCGCAGAAGCATTCAATGATCCCGGCGATTTTACCACTTTCGTCGCTTACGAATTCACGTCGTCGACAGATGACCGAGGCAATCTTCATAGAAATGTTATATTCCAAGGAGCTGATCGCCTTCCAGCAATGCCGTTCTCAAGATTTCATAGCCAGAACCCTGAGGGCCTATGGGATTGGATGGATGGACTCAGACAAAACGGGATTGAAGCCTTAGCTATTCCTCATAACTCTAACGGCTCTAATGGGCAGATGTTCAAGTTAGTTGACTGGGCCAGCAACCCTGTCGATGACGCCTGGGCACGCAAGCGAATCCGTAACGAACCTCTGGTCGAGGTTACGCAGGTAAAAGGGACTTCTGAAACACACCCTTTACTATCTGACTCCGACGAGTGGGCAGACTTTGAAATCATGCCATACCGAGTAGCTACTACCCTACCCAGCGAACCTAAGGGATCTTATGCACGCGAGGCGCTCCTTGATGGTTTAGCGTTAGCAGAGGCAGGGATAACCAATGCTTACCAGTTTGGTCTAGTAGGCGCTACAGACACTCATGTTGGCGCGTCTTCACTTGATGAATCTAATTTTTTCTCGAAAGTTGGTCTGTTAGATGCAGATGGCGAGCGGCGAGGCTCAGTTCCCATTGATGATGGCACTGCGGAAGTCATTCGATCAGCGGGACGGGTAAATGTGGAGGACATTAATGGTCGAAATTACGCGACTGGAGCTTACGAGACTTGGAGCGCTTCCGGACTCACCGGTGTTTGGGCCGAGGAAAATACGCGAGAAGCGCTTTATGAAGCATTACGCCGCAAAGAAGTTTTTGCCACCTCAGGTCCACGAATCAAAATTCGACTCTTCGCAGGCTATGATTACGGTGAAAGCGATGAGATAGCGGACCGGTATGCTAAAGGAGTGCCTATGGGCGCAGAACTGCATGGGGCGGACGGCCGTGCTCCGATTCTAGTCGCGAGTGCGCTTCAAGACCCTAATTCAGCAGCGCTTCAGAGACTGCAAATCATTAAGGGTTGGGTAGCCTCAGGACAAACTCACGAACAGGTCTACGATGTGGCCTGTTCGGATGGAGGACAAGTAGACCCGGTGACTCATCGCTGCCCAGACAATGGTGCTAAGGTCGATCTTAGCGACTGTTCCATTACTGAGAACGTTGGCGCGCCTAATCTGGAGGTAGTGTGGAAGGATCCGGATCACAACCCTGAACACCGTGCCTTCTATTATGCCCGAGCTTTGGAAAATCCTACTTGTCGATGGTCAACGTGGGATGCGATCAAAGCGGGCGTAGAACCGCGCCCTGACCTTAAAAAGACACTACAGGAACGCGCTTGGACGTCTCCAATCTGGGTTATGCCGCTCAGTTAACGATCACTTGATAATCAAGATGCTCGTCAATATTTGAAGGTACTTCAGATTCGGGAGTCAGACTTGCCATGTGTTTTCTTTAACCTAGAGATTCTCTGGAAGTTCTAGTCCTGTCTAACAGCGATCCCTTGCATCTCAAACCGCAGACCAAACAGAAGCGGGCCTGAGCCAACAAAGGCCCTCGGAGGAAAGTCTTTTGAGAAATAACTTCGATATACTTCGTTGAAATCCGAGTACAAGCTCAAGTCAGTGCAGTAAACGGTCACATAAACCAAATCGTCCATTGTCATGTCGACTCGTTCTAACGTGGTCTTAAAATCTTCCATCAACAGGCGGGCTTCCTCCTTAGGGTCCTCGGGCACCGTCCGGGTCCCCGGCAAAACTCCTCCCTTACCGGAAATGTATAACGTATTTCCCACTAGCGCAGCATCGCTGAATGGCANGTCTTGCCCGGCAACTTCACTCTTAAAGTAAGTTGTTTTAGCTCCAGCCATCGCGCAATACCCGAGTACCGTTACTAAAAACAGAAATGATACGAACTTATTCATGATTTTCTCCTTTGTGTCTAAAAAGACCTCCCAGTTTAACCCGTCAAAAATTGATATGCCTTTATCGGCCGCCATTCTTATTCAAATAGATTCAAAAAGGAAAAGACAGGCGCAGGACGGAGCGCATCGCAACCCAATAACCTTTTTTTATTTAGACCGTCGTGCTTGCGTCGATCCGTCTTCTAGCATTGTCGATGTCTGCTCGGCTCAACCTAATAAANTAACTACAAACTATTGCAGCAAAAAAAGTAAAGAAAGTACCTAGAACCATAAACAACTGCATAAGATCCTGGGTTTGTTGAGGTTGCTGGACAAGATTCCCATCAAAACCAGTAAAATGAAGCAGTACCATTGCCAGTGCTGGCGCAATCATGTAACCGGACTTAAAAGCCGAATTATAAACACCTACAAATGCACCCTCTCGTCGACGTCCACTCTTTGTCTCGTCCAGATCACAGACATCAGCAACGATCGATAAAGGCAGCACCTCTATAATCGTGTTGCCAATTGGTAGGGCCAGTACATGCAAAAGGTAATACCAGGTAGGTTCGTGAGGTTGAAACGCGACCAAGCAAGCCAATGGCACGCTTAAACTTAGTAACATGCCTAACTTAAACAAAACCACTTTTTCGTATTTCTTACCTAGACGACGAATGAGTAAATTAAGGGCCATNGCGACAAGTGCNCCACCTGCNGTCGCCCAAAAGAGTAATTCAGTAGTCTGCGACTTATCGCCATCAAAAATGATGAAATTGATCAGATAAACTCCGAANGCNACTGAAAAATANTGTCCTATGCCATAGAAAAAGACNGTCGCTACCAAAAACATAAAAGGGCGGTTAGATAACGTTATTTTAAGAGCTTCCTTGAGAGGCAANTCCTTCTTGGGTTCTGATTGAGCTCTTTCTTTCGTACCTAACGCGGCCCAAATACCGGTTGCAATAATAATGAAGCCCACTCCACCCATAACTACTGCTATCCCAGTCTCTTCATCAGGAAAAAGTTCAGGTTGCGTCGCCAACAGAAAGGGGACCGTCGCCAGTACTGTCATCGGTGCACCGACCATGTGTCTCCATGCGACAATTTTTGTGCGTTCCTGATAGTCAGTCGATAATTCTGCGCCCAGAGCATAGTAAGGCACCACAGCAGCCGTGTGTGTAATGTAGTAGAGAAACTTGAAAATCATGAAGTAGATGAAAATTGATAAAACCGTAGGCGCCGGGTCCCAGAACATTACGATGTTAGGCATCCAACTCAGTGGAAAGACGATACCCAAGGTAATAGAGCCGATAAGTATCCAAGGTCGACGTTTACCCATTCGCGATTTTGTTCGATCAGACCACTCNCCGACTAANGGATCGGTTATCACATCCAAGATTTTGAGCGCCGGTTGGAAAATGGCCAACCAGAGCGGATTNACGGCAAGNGTGGTCGTGTAAAAAAAGAACATGTACTTACCNATAATGTTCTTGATGAGGTAGTCAGCGCCATTAAAGGTGCTNTAAGCGAAGCGCTCTAACGTCGTCAACTCAGCAGTCTGTTTCTTTGATTCTTCCAACGCNTTCCCCAATCNGATTGANCATNTTATATGACATTGGTAACCAAACCTATTCCACTCAGGAGGACGGTTATAACTATTAGGGAATTCAAACCAAAATCGTTCTACCTACCTTTATGGGAAAAGTGACGCTTACCGGCTAATTTGTAATGGCTAAAGAGTTGCTTACTCAAGAATCAAAACTTTTAGAGGCGTCCAGATCAGCCTGCAACGTACGACCCGCATCCAGGTACAAGACCGCCGATATCACATTAAATATCAGGCTCAGCACTAACGCCCATCTAAGAGAATCCTGACCGAGGTCTGTCGTAACGAACAGGATATCCGACGCAATACCAGTAAATTGNGGACCCAAACCTAGTCCGATGATATTGGCGATAAANAAAATAATACTTGAGGCAAGCGCTCGCATGCGCAGTCCNACCATCCCCTGAGCCAAGGAGAAAGTCGGNGCCAAATAATATGCGCCCAAAAAGTATGGAATCGACAGNACCCATAACGCAATAACCGGACTATCTGATAGATATACATACGCGCTAAACGGTACAGAGATCATCGTTGCTAATCCGGGCANCCAGACGTACCAACGTACATCNCGACTTGAAGCCCGNTCTCCTAAATACCCTCCAAGAAAGGTTCCCGCTATCGANGCNAAACCCAAATAGAANAGAGCAACNCCCATTTCACCNGTGGTAAACCCGTGACTNCGACCAAACATGGCGGGGATCCAGTAACCTACTCCGTAACCCACAAACGCGTGTAAACCCGCTCCCA
The DNA here is from genome assembly GCA_002727775.1 of Gammaproteobacteria bacterium. GTDB lineage: Bacteria > Pseudomonadota > Gammaproteobacteria > Pseudomonadales > Azotimanducaceae > UBA4421. The sequence continues at coordinate 9,817 of PBUF01000026.1, read as the reverse complement.
GAGAAATCAAACGAAAACTTCGCCGCGCCCATAAATACTTAAACACTTCTTTGATAGGAGGTGCTTCTTCGGACGTAACCTGGATTCCTTCAGCAGCTCCACGTGGTGGTTCTCGCAAGGTGAAGCGAACAATGACGGCAAGCAATACACCCGGCAAACCGACCACAAAAAATGCTGAACGCCAATCAAACGCCTCATTTATCCAGCCGCCACTGAGATTACCCAGCATAGTGCCAATGGGGATACCCAATGCATAGATGCCTAAAGCGGTTGCCCGCCGATCGGGCGGAAACATGTCAGAAATCATCGAGTGAGATGCGGGGCTGGCACCTGCCTCACCCACAGCGACGCCTATTCGTGCTAAAAGCAGATGGAAGAAATTCGCCGCCAATCCGCAAAGTGCAGTCGCGCCACTCCAAAGAGCGAGACAAACNGTTAATACGTTACGTCTAGATCCCTTGTCAGACAAACGTGCAATCGGGATACCCAGAAANGTATANAAAGTAGCAAAAGCNATACCACCCAGAAATCCCATCATCGTNTCGTTGACACCTAAGTCACGTTTTATCGGCTCTACGAGGATGCCGAGTATTGAACGATCAATGAAATTAAAAACATAAACTACGACAAGTAGNCCNAGAGCGTANTAACGATAGGCAACCGAAAAGGCGCCTTGCTCCTTTGACGATGAATTTTCCACAATGACTCCCNCTTTTTCAGTAACGACAGATAGTCTCCTACTTCGAGAGNCTGGATTCGCCCTCTTACTCCCTCTCAAGAACAAAATCGCGAGCCGCGCTCACTACCGCCCCAGCACACTCTCTGGGCGTATGTCCTCCNGCAAACATGTTTAGACACGGTCCNCTCATTATTTCAGCCCGATTNATGGATATCCATTCAAATAATTTCATAAATATGGGTGGGTCNTCGCCTTCAAACTGAACNCCNGTTACCTTCTGGTTTTCAACAACCAAGCTAAAAGTATCAGTGGCCATATAGCCCAGCGTTTCACCAAAGTCATCTACCACAGTGATCTGACAGACAAGGGCAGTCTCTTTCGANATACAAGGCCGGCGCTTNTTGATTTCATAGTTTGCCGCATCGGCCCAAGCTTGATAATAAAGCACCCGCTCACCTTCTTCTCCTGCGTCCATCATTTCAGCCAATNGATTTTGATCGTAGGAGTAGAAGGAATCGACAAAACGCTCNGCGACCAGCAGATCACTTGCAGACGCGAACGTATTTNAAAAGGCCGCTAATAACCCAACCCCACTGACAATCACTTTTTTCGTTTTCATCATGCNGAACCCCACTGCTTCTTCCAAATCACCGATTCTGCCGTCATTATAGTGGCTGTAGAAGCAATTTTACCTTTAAGAGATTGGCTAACTAGGTATGGCGATCACCAACACAAAAAACATCAATGACAACTTGGGAAGTGTCAGCAACCCACTAATTTACTATGGGCTACAACCAGCGCTTTTNGGATGCGCCCTGCTNACTTGGTATTTGAATCAAGATTCACTCTGGGTTTACCCGGCAATTATATTGGCCGTCCAAATCATCCTGGGNGNNATCGAATATCAACAACCAGCTCGTCCAGAGTGGCTTCCACCGGCCAGAGAAAAANTTGGTCTTNTTCTNNTGGTCNTCATCATTTTTTTCTACACAGCNANCGTTGCCGCCCCATTTTATGAGGCAACATTAAATCCTGCCCTTTCGGAGACACGAGTCTTACTCGGCATTAATATTTGGCCATACGAATGGCCGATCCTATTTCAGGTTTTTCTCGCTTTTTTCCTGAGCGAATTTATCTGGTACTGGTTCCATCGCGCAGAACATCGATGGCTTATTATTTGGCGCGTATCGGGACACGGCGCTCATCATTCATTCAAGAACCTGGGTGCAATTAACTATGGCGCCAACCATCCACTCGAATACTTTGTACTNNTGGTTCCAAGCGCGATCGTCGAGTTATTGTTTGGGGCCGGNGCAGCTATCGGAGGAGCTGCGATTTTATTGGTTACTCAGGCATCCATCGTCCATTCGAACATACCCCTCAACAGCGGAGTCATTGGCTGGCTGCTAACAACTAATCGCTACCACATCCACCATCATTCAATGGTCATAGAAGAAAGTAATACGAACTATGGCTGCGCAGTCATTTTATGGGATCGACTGTTTGGCACTTTTAGTAACCAACTGACAGAAGAGACAGGCATAGGACCCAGCGAACCCTCTTTGTTTAATAAATTCATNATGCCGATTAGAGAGCCCACGGATTCTCAAATCTCGCCCTAACACCAGACCTAATTCAAGGAGAGAAGCTTGACTAACAAAATACACGAATCAATTAAGCAACGAATTGATGAANTATCAGAAGAGCTAATTAGTGCATCCCACGCCATCCACGCAAATCCTGAGTTAGCGTTCAAAGAATTTTTCGCTTGCGAGACTCTTACTAACGCGCTTGAACATCACGACATCAAAACTGAGAAAGCGGTTTATTCACTTGAGACCTCTTTTGAGGCCAAATTAAACACAGACAGTGCAGGACCGACCGTAGCGATTTTAGCCGAGTATGACGCGCTACCAGGTATAGGACACGCATGCGGCCATAACATTATCGCAACAAGTGCACTTGGAGCGGCACTAGGCCTTCACGCCGTTGCTCAAGAACTACAGGGAAGTGTCCGACTCATAGGCACCCCAGCAGAGGAGAAAGGCGGGGGAAAGGAATTAATGGCCAGAAATGGCGCTTTTGAAGGAATTGATGCCGCCATGATGATTCACCCTGCGGGAACTAATCTGGCATCGATGCCTTGCATCTGTGTTGCAGAAGTAGAAGTGATCTACCACGGCAAGTCTTCTCACGCGTCGGCAATGCCTCACAAAGGTATCAATGCTTTAGACGGCCTGCTGCTGGCCTACCAGGCCATATCCAATCTGCGTCAGCACATCAGGTCGACAGAGCGTATTCACGGGATCATCACAGAAGGAGGGTCAGCACCGAACATCGTTCCTGATCGGTCGGCAGGACAGTTCTATGTTAGGGCGGCCGATGACAAAGAACTTGCACAGCTCAAACCTCGCGTCCAATCCTGCTTTGAGGCAGGCGCAAAGGGAAGCGGTTGTGAAGTAGAAGTTAACTGGGCGAATGTCGACTATCTCGACCTAAATACTAATTGGCCTTTAGCCGAGCTGTTTCAAGAGCACGCCGAATCTTTAGGCAGAGAATTTATACCCTACGAAGAAGCTGTTAAGTTTGGCGCCGGCAGCACCGACATGGGAAACGTTTCACATCGACTACCGTCCATACACCCGATGCTGGCAGTAGCTCCTCCTAACGTCGTCATCCACAACCCTGAATTCGCTAAATGGGCAGCGTCAGAAAAAGGCGATGCTGCGGTTATAGATGGCGCTAAGGCATTGGCTCTGACCGCAGCTGACTTTCTTCTATCGACTGAACTTCAAGATCGTGCCAAGACAGCCTATGACGTGTCTAAAGGACTCGCAAACTAATGACAATGAATTTGGAAAGCTGAAACCATCCTCAAATCCCTATTTATTCCGAAATTCTGGAGTAATTGAAATCGGCTTTCGTTTATCGCAGACTGCAGCCTCATCTAATCCTTAGTCCAAGAGGTTAATCATGAATTATAAAACTCCTATTATCCCTCTGGTCTTGTTTCTAGCAGGTCCGTTTGTTCTATCCTACTCGGCAGAAATAACCATGAGTCGAACCGATTTACTGTTCGGCGCTAATTTTGAAGACGAGGAAACTGAAGCGTGGGAATTTAGCGGAAAGGGCTCAAGCCGAATCACTGAATACAGNGGCAATCATTCGCTGAACTTGACAAGAACTCGCNCCGCACAAACTTCNATTTCAGTTGCAGAGTTCAATCGCATCGATATCACNATGCANTTAGCNGCTCTCAATCTTGGGAANTCAGAATCNTGCATAGCAGAAATCTCAACCAANGGNGGAAAGCGTTGGCAAGCCCTACTGACTGTGACACCTGAAATGGCCGACGGNGTAACCCTNCANACGCAAAGCGGNCAATTGAAAAATTCAGGAAGCATTGAAACTCTAATGCTTCGCTACAGAGCAAACGGGGGAAGGAAAGCCAGCTGCTGGGGAGACAACGTTGAGGTCGTTGGCAAAAAGAAAAAGTAAAGCGTAACTACGAAAAATTGAAAGCGTCGCTCATGCGCTCTCGTGTTTTTTCCATGTGGGCCCAATACTTTCGTATTCCGCCATTGTAATTGCCATCCTGGCGTCTCTGACTTTCACCCTCAAAATTGTAATACCCTGGAGTGCACTCCTCGTTTCGAGTGGTTTTTCCTCGATTTTCGATCACCTCCTGAACCCACCATTCTTCCGTTTCCTCGGTAGGGTCAATCGTGTCAAAGCCGTTTTCTCGCACATAAGCAATACACTCTGCAATGTGATCTCCCTGAGTCTGCAGCATATAAGTGAGATTAAACTGAAAAGACGCCTGGTAACCTCCCATGACAAATAGATTGGGGTATCCTTTAGAGTGCATTCCGAAGACCGTTCGCATAGCCTCTCGATATTTATCTTGAAGATCCAGGCCTCCTTCTCCTAATATCTGGTTGTAAATCCCGGTTTTTTGAACTTCAAATCCAGTGGCGTAGATCAGTAAGTCCACTTCATATTGATGGTCTTTAAACACGGGTCCTTTACTCGTTATTTGGTTTATACCCTCTCCCTTTGTGTCAACAAGGTGGACATTAGATCTATTGAAGGTCGGCAAGTACTCGTTGTGGAAACAAGGGCGCTTACACATGAACATGTACCATGGCTTTAGCGACTCAGCGACTTCGGGGTCTTTGACCTCTTGTTCAATTCTGCGATGAATCCGCATCATATAATCGATGTTTGCGTTTTCCTGACGGCGAATTTTTTCCTCACGAGATATAGTGGCGAATTCGGCCAATTGAGACTCTGATGGCTCCACTGCCTTTAAAGATTTCTCACGCCGCGCTGCCTGCCAACCCTTGGGTCGTTGACTCGCCCACTCGGGGTCTGTTTCCCAATCGTCCCGTATGTCTATTGAAGACGGTGTTCTCTGAAAAATAAACAACTCTTTTGCGCGCTTACCTAACTCGGGAATGGCTTGAACTGCTGTTGCTCCAGTACCGATGATACCTACTCGCTTGTCCGACAGGTTCTCAAGGTCCTTGCCTGTATAATCGTAGTCCCACCGCGAAGTATGAAAGGAGTGCCCAGAAAACTCATCGATGCCCTCGATTTTTGCTAATTTCGGCTTGGACAACGTCCCATTTGCACAAACAACAAACCTTGCCCTCATGAGATCACCACGATCGGTTCTTACATGCCACATTTTCTCATCAGAATTCCAAACAGTCGAAGTGACCGTGGTTTGAAACACCGCTAAGTCATAAAGCCCGTACTTTCTCGCAATGGCCCGGCTGTGCTCCAGAATTTCTTCTCCACCAGAGTAGCGCCTTTTAGGGACGTAGTTCATCTCATCGAGCAACGGGAGGTAATCATAGGAAATGACGTCACATGCAACGCCTGGGTAGCGATTCCAATACCAGGTTCCTCCAACGTCCCCTGCCCGTTCGACAATGCGTATACTCTCTATACCCTTCTCTCTTAAACGAGCAGAAGTCAGCAAAGCAGAAAAACCACCCCCAATAAACAGTACTTCTACGCTATCGTTGATCGCTTCGCGAGTATTAGTACTCCCCGCATAGGGGTCGACACCATATTTCTCTTTAGCGCCCGAAAAATCTGAGGTGTATTGATCAGTGCCCTGGGGTCGATAACCTAAACGAAGGTCTCGTTCACTGGCAAATTTCTCCTTGATTCGGTCGTAATACTCTTGATCTTTTTGAACTTTAGCCATGGGAATCCCTNTCTAATGGAACAGTACGCTACTCTGCTTTCTTAGCATCCTTCTCCNCCGCNCCNTGACTTTCTGCAGAGTCAATNAGTGACAACATTTTAACTAGCGTTTCTCNCTGACCATCNACGTCATGAGGNCGCCCCACTGTNGCACCAATATTAAGTCTTCGAATTACCTGTCTTGGAGGNCTAGCAGGACTGCTAAGCGCCGGCATGACACTAACAAGCGCTGTTGCTATACCTTCCGCCTCCAACCCTCGAGCAACCAGACTCACGGTCTGGTGGCAAACTGGTCAGGAGGGAACAAGTAAGACAAGGTCGACTTCATCCTGTTGGAAAGCTCCCACGATCTCTGGAATGGCCTGTTCAATCAAAGGCTCTACATTAGGTTGAAGCCCCATCAACATAATCGTCTCATTCGATAGAGAACCAATAACGCCCTCCTCAACTAATTCGTTTAGACGATCAAAGGGCAAATTCGCGTTCATGTCCTCTTCAGCATACTTGTGATCGTAGCCTGGATGATCAATCCTTAATCGAGATCGATCAACATCCATTGGAATCCGCCTAACTTGTGGCACTTCGTCCCCAAAGGTAGGGTAGGCTCTCATGGGCTCTTGTTCGCCCTCAATTGAGTATCCTCCTGTGGTGACCAATCCCACCCTGGCCTCAGACAAAGGTTTACTTAGCTTGGTAAATGGCTCTCCTTGCGTTGTAAACCAGGGATATTGAGCCATTGCATCTTTGGCTTTACCTTCTTTAAATAAAGGGACTGCGATACCCGTCCACTCTTCATACTTAATTTTCCAATCCTTTAAACTCGGCGCATCAACCACAACCAGCTCCCCAAAATTCTTGTCCTGTAAAACTAACAAATTCAGTTCAAACTGTCACAAGTTGGTGAGGCGAATAATTTCTAGTCTTTTTTCGCCGGAGCCTCTTTTTCGTTTATTTCGGTGATAGAATGCCTGCGAGGAAACAATCGCTGATTAGCTATAAAATAGCCTTCTTAGTTAACTGCTTTAAAGTCGTTTAAACTGAAGCAAAAACACAATTTATTATGGAGTATTTGTGCAAATCTTAGGTGATACAGCCCCTGGCCTTACTCTAGCTATTCTAGTGTTAGGTGCTGATTTTAATGTGTCTGCGGAGGAGAGACGGACCCTCAGCCAACTGGTCTGGCACTTAATCAGGAAAAATAACGAATTCGTTGTTAAGGATCTTGAAAAAATCGATGCGAAAGACTCTCAAGTCGATATCGTTTCCTTGATAAGAGTCAGGTGCGAGGAAGTAGAAAAAGCAATCGCAGCACAAGAAACTAGAGATCATATGAAAGCCAGCCTAGAACTGGTCGAATCTGTAATCGCTAACATGGAAGATCTAGAATTTATGTTCTGGTATGGAGTATCTCTCTACGCATCAATGAGCGACAACGACTCCAATCAGGTGAGTAAAAACATGGGAGAACTCGAAATCGACTTTCTGAAGTTGGTTCAGGAAAGACACCCTAAATTAAAAGACTATACGTTTATACAAATCGTTAACGCGTCCAGAAACCACGTAGCTAAGGCAATCTAAGAAAACTTGCTCTATCCGTTCAGTTGATTTTCGATTTTTTCAAGAAGTCCTGAAAGATTAACCGGCTTCGTATCAAAATCGTCTGCTCCTGCGGCTAAAGCCTTCTGTCTATCTGCTTCCATCGCGTGAGCAGTTAGCGCAATGATCGGTATGCTGGACAANTCAGCATCNGCCTTNGCTTGAGACGTCGCTTCCCAACCATCAAGTACAGGCAAACCCATNTCCATCAAAACCACATCGGGGGACCAAGATCTCATTTTGTCCAGACCNTCCTGACCATCCACAGCCATCTCNATTTCATAGCCCTTCCTNGTGAGGCGCCGGGATAACATATCCCTGTTCATTTCGTTATCTTCGACAATCAGAATTTTACTCATTATTTTTGTTTCCTTAGCCTGGCCCCTCACTCCCTGGCTTTAATATACTAAGAATAAACCTGCTGTGCCAACACTACGACGAGATCTCCTTCACGAAAAGTGAACCGAGTGCTGTTAGTCGGGTTAAGCATTGGCTCGTCAGACTGAACCAACCTCACTCCGAGAGCAATTTCATTCTCCGATTGCGTCGCCTGGATCACTCGCAAAAACGCAAGCTCTTCTCCCAACGGAACGTAGCATTCCGCTGGCCGCAATGCGATCTCGATGCCTCCTGCACTTAATAATTCTCGATAAATCGATGCTAGTACCGGCTCGCGCGCCAGATGGGTTAACTGCATGCTGACGAACTCCGGGCTAATAACCGCATCCGTTAAAGGAGTTTCAACGCACAGTGCCTGCGTGTCCTGATCGTAAAACTCTGCCACTACCTTTGGAAAGTCTCCTTCCGAGTCAGCCTTGATTTGTCGTAAGATCAACAAGGTCAACGCTGTTCTGGAATCAGGGTCATATGCAGCGTGGGACTCGTCAGCTAACAGCACAACCACGTCCTTGTTAACCACATCCAACCCTTTCAATATTTCCTGACTAGCCGTATCGGCTTGTATATAGCTAACAGAGATATTTCTAAAAGAATCGCCCTCTGAGCGCGCAGCAAGATAACTCGCGTAATATTCCTCTTCGTGACCACTAACAATAGTTATTTCAATCTCACTAACGGCGTGCCCATCAAATTCCAAAAGCGTCTGATAGATATTATCGTTCCAACCCAAAATTAACGCTTTACTCAACTTTGGTCTCTCATAGGGCAGCGCTTCAAACTCGACCAGTTCCTGGACATCCTCGTGCCGATATTCCAGAAGCTCTGACATCGTCTCCCCCAAGACGATCAGCTCTTCATCTTCGACAAGGTCGTAATCTGGCTCTGGGTTTAAGACTGCCACTCGCCTTTCCACTCCGTTTTTAATTTCTGTCCAGCTGACTCCTAACAGAATGGCACTCTCAAGCTGCTCAGCTAACTCACCAAAAAGCTTCCCTTCTATACCTTCCATTTTGCGAATCTGGATCTCATTGTCTTCAAAAGCAAAGATAGTCGAGTATATTTCGGCGTAACCTTGGTAACGAGCACACTGAACCAATGTTTTGCTAACAAAGTCAGCACTGGAAACTACGGGAACGCTCGCCCCGGAAGCAAGCTCAACCATATCCAAATTTTCTTTATTCGCCACTTCCACCACAATATTTGGGCGCTTGCCGAACCAGGACACATTATCCAACTGCATCAAGGACTTTATCGTCGGTATGTCATTGGATTGGTCACTCGTTTCGTCGACCTCATCAGCCAACAGCACGACAGAACTGCTTTCCCGAATAGCTACTCGTTCTAACTCAGCCGCAAGAGTCGGAGATCCGTGCTGGGGTATCACGGTGACGTTTCTAAAGTTTCTTTCAACGTGTCTCACCTCTTCCGAGACCAGGTCAATGTCCGCATTTGACAGCAGAACCACGGACTGTTTTTTATTCAGTTCCTCCAAAAAAGTAAGGATAGACAAAACCTTTCTATTCCAGCCGAGAATCAGGAAATGGCCGCTCTCGTGAACGTCAATTGAACCCCTCTTGAGTTCATCCATAGCGTTCTGAATAAAGTTAACCACGAAACCAATCAGTATCCCCACGATGATTAACCCTGTAATCGTATTAACGAGCCCAATAAGAGTGATCATTAAAGGTGCAGAATAGTCCTCCGACCATGCTCCAGGATCTAAAATATGTTTAAGGGACCACAGCAAGGTATCAAGAAAACCCGAGTCGTATTCTCCAGAGATACCCTCAGCTCTAAGAGAATCAGGATCAAAAAGTCCAAAAAAATAGGCGCTCATGCCGAGCAAAGTAGCGACGCCAATCAACACGAAGACCATAAAGAAGATAAAGAGCGGACTTCGGCGCGAACGAACGGAAAGGGAATATT